>CAYJHG010000119.1:0-5067 GCA_964369535.1 uncultured Desulfovibrionaceae bacterium | reverse complement strand
TCAAAAAAGAAAGTATGACACAGGGTGCGATATACCACAAGTCCGCAGGACGCCTGCTAGCCCCCTGTTGAGAAAGTCTATTCCTAGAAAGTTGCTTGCGATAGCTTGTGTGCTACAGGACGTAGCACCAAGCGTCATGCGAATTTTTCAAGCCTTTATGAGCATGAATTTTTTGTGTTCACTCTCCCAATTTTTTAGCACATGCGCGGCCGTGGCGCTTTGCGTATAATGTATGTGCTGTGTTAACAGATAGCGCAACAGATCTTTATCGGCCTTGCTTATGCTGTCCACATTTTTCGCCTTGGCATGTGTAAGCTTTTTGTTTGGTTTGTATATGTATACATTGCCGCCCTCCAAGTCTTCGGCAATATCTTGTTGGCATGTGCCAAGCACCACCACCGTGCCAGACTGCATATGCTGGCAGGCACAACGCCCAACACCCTCTACTACAGCCAAGGCGCCTTGATTATGCAGAGCAAAATATTCGCCGGCACTGCCGCCAATATAGGCTTCGCCCGATAAAGCGCCACACAGGGCAGCCTTACCCACAAGGGCGTGAATGCCTTGATCTAAAGGAGCGTGAGGTGAATGGCATATACTTAAAATTCCGCCTCTTAGACCTTTTCCTGCATAGTCATTGGCATCCCCGAAAAGTTTTAATGTAATGCCGCGCACTAAAAAAGCTCCTAAGCTTTGACCGGCAGAACCCCATAATTTTATCAAAAAAGAATGGTGTGGTAAGTTTTGCTCTGGCATCATTTTAACCAATTCACTGGAAATATATGTCCCCACAGCTTTGTCAGCCAATGTGACTGTGCCGGTGTGTTGGACTTTTTGGCGACGTAAAAGTAAGGGAAGCTTTTCTTTTAAAAGCATTTCCAGAGGGCTTGGCACAAGGGGGGCATAGCTTGGGCTGCCGTGACGCAAGCCTAAAAAAGTGGAAGGGGCTTCAGTAAGATGTTGCACGCCCATGTGCGTTTGTGCATGGTTTTCATCCACTTTTAAAAGGTCTGTGCGCCCCACAAGGTCATCCCAATGCGTAAAACCAAGCATGTGCATGTGCTTGATGGCGTCTTCAGCTAAAAATCGTATAAATTGCGAAGTTTGTTGCCAAGTTCCTTGAAAAGGTGCCTTGCTTTGGGCGTTTCTAAATGGGGGGGCTTGATTTTTTTCCCAAAGGCCTTGGGGACAAGCACTTTTATGCGAAAAAGTACCACATTTATAACAAAGTTTGCATCCAAGGCTCACCAATAAAGGTAAGGGCAAGCAAAATTCTTCGGCACCCAAGAGGGCAGCTTTAAGTAGTTCTTTACCTGTGAAGAAAGGACCTTGCACGCGTAGACGTACTCTGCGGCGCAGGCCATACATGGTGAGAACGCGTTGCACTTCGTGCAGTCCAAGTTCCCAAGGTAGGGCGTGGCCAAAAATGTGGCGTTCCAGAGAGGGGGGCGCCATAAGTTCATTGCAACCTTGAATATGTAGGGTATGCACGCCTGCCTTCACAAGTGTTGCGGCCCATTGGCCAATGCCCATGCGCGATGGTAAGCTAGCCACAATGCGCACGCGCGGATGTGCACGCCGTAGGGTAAAAATAGCTTGTTCAGCTTCATGGGCAAGGCACATATCCATCATAACGCTTTGTGTATGCTTTGTGGTATGCCCCACAAAAGAAATAATGACTTCGGTAGCATTGCACAAAGATGTCAAAGAGATAGGATTTAAAAAAATGTCTTCGTAACACAAAGAAATATTTTTTTCAGTTTGCAATCTTTCTTTGTCAAAGCCTTCAATTGTGGAATTCAAGGTCTTGGTAAAAGCTTTTTCTAGGCATTCAATAGCTTCAGGTTTTAGTCCGTTAATGGGCAAGTTAAACATGCGTTGCAGCATTTCTGCCATGTTTTCTGAGTGTGTGTTTTGGATTGAACTTTCACTTGTTTGTGAAGTTATGCCCGGCATAAGAAGAGGAAACATGTGCAAAAGATTTTGCGATGCTGTATTTGCCTCGTGATGCAAACTAAACACATGAAAAGAATGCGGGCTTTGGCTTTTTACGGCTTTGTGCAAAAGAATTGCTAAATTTTTGTTGTGGGTGACATGGTTTGTTGTATGTATGGGTATGTCTTTTTTTATGGGCAAAGTTTGGCGATGACATATTTTTGTGGCTAATTCGTGCATGTCTACGCTTCCAATGCGCCAAATCATATTCACAAAATATGTGCTTATGCAATGCTCTTGTAAGCCTATAACTTCAAAATGTCGCCCATTTTGCAGCATGGACAGAGCTGGCAAACCAAGTAAATGCAATATGTATTGCATATTTTTATGTATGCTTCGCATATAGGATTTTAGCATGTGCTGTTCTTGCACTTGCGAGGAAGTCATGTGTGCTATGGCAGAAAAAACCATATGCGGCAACACAGCGTCAGCACCAGCTTGACATAGTAAAATAAAATGCAAGGGCATATGAGCATCACCGCTGCAAACTATGATGCCGCATTTGTGGCGCATTTGCTGCTCTAGCAAAAACTTATGCACCGCAGCCACGGCTAATAATGATGGAATGGGAAAGCATGTTCTAGGGTTTTTCATGCTATTTTCATCGCTTATGACTAAATATTGCGCCCCTTGTTCTATGGCGTGTTTTGCCTTTTTTTGTAATTGATTAAGGCTTGCAGCCAATGATTTTCCCTCTTGTAACGAGGTAAAATTATTTGAAGAAATGCAAAAAGTGCTGTCCAATATATGCATATTTTCTTTTTCCACAGATTGAACATGCTCCCATTCTGATTTTGTAAGAATGGGACTTTTAAGATGCCATATCTTTTCTTGGCCTTGGGGAATGTTTAAAGGATTTTTTCTTGCCCCAAGATAGGTCATAAGGTTGGGCATGCGCCTTGGTGCAGCACCTTGCAAAATAGGTGACAAAGGGTGAAAATATGAGAAAAAATTATAATCATCCTGCCGCAATAGTATTGCATAAGGCGAAGGCGCATGGGGTATTTCTTCGCCCCCTATGGCAGCCAGTAAATATGTTTGTAATTGTTGTGATGCATATCCGTATATGAGGCTTTGCGAAAAAGGATCCCTGCCTTCTTTGGCTAGGCTTTTGGGGCTTGCAGGTTCCATATGTGAAAATGTAGGATTGGGTGTGAGCAAGTTTTCTTTAGCCAATTGTCTGTAATCATGTTCGTATACAAGATGTTTGAGTGTGCTTTCATGCCGCATTATTTTATTGTTCAAGAGGTCCACCATGAGCATGCGCCCAAGACCCACATGGCCTTTGGCCTGCACATAGCGACTTTCCATGTCTAATAGACCGGATTCACCTGCAAGCACAAGAGTTCCGTCTTTATGCAATATATAGCGCATGGTGGGGGCTCCATGCCCGCCTTGCATGGCGCCAAGCCATTGTTGCCCATCGGTAAAAGCCATGGTGGCGCGACGGGCCAAGGGCGGCATAAGCATATTATGTAGGGCAGAAAAAGCTTGTATATGCTCCGCGTCACAAGGGGGATCCAAATGATTTAATTGTGTATAATCAGCATAATCGGGCAGTGTTTTGGCAAAAAGCATACATAGGGCATGGGGTAAGGAGCGCCCACAACGGGTGAGTAATTCACAAAGAATATCGCAAGCAAGGATAGGGTCATCCAAATTGTCCATGATGGGTAGTATATGGCTTAGGTCATGACCAAGGCGAGTAGAGCTGAGCAAGGGTTCTAGGCTGCGCCAAAAATGCCGCACCCCTTGTATTGAAGGTAAGGTTCCGGCATAGCTTATGCAGCGCATGGGTTGAATACTGCGCCATGAAGCAAGCATATGATTGCGTATTTGTTTGTTAAATATAACAAATCGGGCAGAAAATAAAGAATTGTGCAAGTCCGGATAAAATTCTCCAAGGCGAATGGCCGGCACCAAGGCTTTATAAACAATATGCAATGATGAAAAACTTGCTACGTGAAATTGTCGCACATCTTGACCAGAGTTACGCAAAAATTGTCGTACACCTTTTTCTACATAGCGTCTGGCTATAAAAAGTTTGCGTTCCCAAATTTCCCCGTGCAAAAAATAATCGTGTTTATGCAAGGGGCAAACAAGAAATTGTTGTATTCTGGGTGCAATGGGGCGTATGGTTGGCAATAAGCAATGCTCATGCGTAGGCACTGTACGCATTTCGCAAAGACGCAATCCGGCAAGTGCCAATTCTTGACGCAAAAGTATAAGAATTTCATCATATAAAGGCCTTGAGCGTGGTAAAAAGAATTGCCCCACAGCCCAAGGAAGATGCGGATTTTTTTCTATAATAGGCCATTCATGTTTAAAAAAATTCCAAGGCATGGAAAAAAGCAAGCCTGCACCTTCGTCTTTATGTTGGTGCGATATATAAGCGTTATTACAGGTTTTTTCGCCAAAACGCCCTAAAATTCCAAGGCTTTGACGAATAATACGATGTGAATGCCTATTGTTCACATGTGCTACAAAACCAGTATTATACGTGTCGTGCATGGTGTGTGTATCAAAAAAATGGCGCATGCTTTTTTCCTCATAATAAAATTATAAATTTGCAATATAGAAACCAATAGTAAGCCTTTGTTTAATTGTATATTAATATACAATTAATCTCATATTATATACTAAATTTCATAATATGATTTTGAATATGTTTAAATTGCTGTATTTTTTGTGATTTATATATGTAATATTTTCGAAGAATGTAAATTTATATGCATGTATAAGTAGTTATAGCAATTATATTCGTAGTAGCCTTTGTATAAATGCTTTAATTAGTGCCGTCAATACATCGCTAAAATATATAATACTTCTTTGTACAAGCAATAATAATGCTGATGCAATATATTTGTATATTTGTTTTCTAAAAGAAAAATATTTTTTTTGTTGCTGGTAAGAAGATAGGATGATCGTTATTTGTCTTAAATATATTGCGCAGTAATGGGCATTTAAAATATAAAAAAATTATATTTTTCGTTTCTTGAATACTGCTAGCGCAATTTAAGACCTCTGCACAATTCATTGTGTGAGGTCTTTCGGAGCGTTGATGGCAGTCAA
>CAYJHG010000118.1:0-5070 GCA_964369535.1 uncultured Desulfovibrionaceae bacterium | reverse complement strand
AAATTATGCAGAGGTCTCTTTCCTTGACTTTGTGAGCCATTGCCTTGTATGTAGTCGCACACATGGATTTTTTAACACCTTGCTAAAGGAATATATATGAAAAAAGTTATAACTCGCTTTGCCCCAAGCCCCACAGGGCATTTGCATATTGGGGGGGCACGCACGGCCCTTTTTTGTTGGTTGTTGGCTAAGCACTTTGGTGGTGAATTTTATTTACGCATAGAAGACACAGACTTAGAACGCTCAAAGCAAGAATATACTGACTCCATTTTGGCCTCCATGTCTTGGCTTGGCCTGCAATGGAATGGTGAGCCCACTTATCAAACAAAGCGCACGGCTGCATATAGTGAATACGTGAAAAAATTGCTCAATGGTGGACAAGCTTACTGGTGTTCGTGCACGGCTGAAGAAGTGGAAGCCATGCGCGAAGAAGCACGCGCCAAAGGGCAAAAACCTCGCTATAATGGTAAATGCCGCGAAAAAAATGTGGGGCCTGGCAAAGGGCATTGTGTACGCTTAAAAGCTCCTTTGCAAGGAAAGGTAAGCTTTGATGATATGATGAAAGGGCCCATGCATGTGGACGTAAGTGAGCTTGATGATATGGTTATTATGCGAGCTGACGGCATGCCTACGTATAATATGGCCGTGGTGGTGGACGACTATGACATGCACATAAGCCATGTGATGCGTGGCGATGACCATGTGGCCAATACTTTTAAACAAATTCTTATTTATGAGGCGCTTGGGCTTGCAGTTCCCACTTTTGGACATGTGCCCATGATACTTGGGCCTGATAAACAAAAATTGTCCAAACGCCATGGCGCTCGCGCTGTTATTGAATATGAAGAAGACGGCCTTTTGCCGGAAGCCTTGGTCAACTATTTGGTGCGCCTTGGTTGGAGCCATGGTGATCAAGAAATTTTTAGCCTTGATGAACTCATCTATCATTTTGACGGTACAAGCCTAAACGCTTCGCCTTCTGCTTTTGACCCTGATAAATTACAATGGCTTAATGCCCACTATTTGCGCAATCTTCCATTGGAAGATTTAGCCAAACGCACATGGCCTTTTGTGCAGAAATTAGGTTTTTATCATGTAGATGTGTTAAAAATACAAGACCTTGTGGGACTTTTTCGAGAAAGGGCTTCAAACCTTGTGGACTTGGCAGAAAGCTTGCGTCCTTTGTTGGTGCAAGCCCATGAACTTGCTTATGACGAAAAAGCTTTGGCTAAAGCCATAAATGCCGAGAGCGTGGTTATTATACAGAAATTGGCGGAACATTTTGCCAAAGAAGAGGATTTTTCAGCACAAAATCTGGAAGCAAGCTTGAACGCCTTTGTGGAAGGGCAAGGCTTGAAATTCAAGCAGGTTGGGCCACCGTTGCGTGTGGCTTTGCTTGGCTATATGGGGGGGCCGCACTTGCCGGACGTTATGGCGGTGCTTGGGCAAGAAGCAAGCTTGCAAAGGTTAGATTGCTTGGTGAAAAAGCATGATGCAGGTGTTTAGCTTGCACAAAAGTAAAAAAAGCTTGACGAAAACAATAAAGCAGGGTAGATAACTCACTTGCTTAGAATGTAGGAGCGTAGCTCAGGTGGCTAGAGCACTTCCTTGACATGGAAGGGGTCAGCAGTTCAAGTCTGCTCGTTCCTACCAATAAAAAAATTATTTAAAGGGAAGGGTATACCTTCCCTTTTTATATAATGTATTGCGGAGTTTTATTGTGAATGTGCAAATAGATGAAAATATGGTAGAAGTACCGGAAAGTGCTTGTATTGCCGACGCTTTAAAAGCAGGTCTTAGCGGTAAAAAATTTAAAAGCGTTGTGGCTTGCGGCGTGGAACCTTCCGTAATTTTGGACGGTGAGGAATATACTATGCTTGACCTTGGCGCACCATTACCAGAGGGCACCAAGGTTTTACGACCCATATTTTTAGACAGTGAAGAAGGGCTAGATTTATTGCGCCATTCTACATCGCATGTGATGGCTGCGGCTGTGCAAAAGCTTTTTAAAGGCACAAAGGTTACCATTGGTCCTTCTATAGACAATGGTTTTTATTATGATTTTGACGCTGCTCGCCCATTCACTCCCGAAGATTTTGCCGCCATTGAAGCAGAAATGAAAAACATGATTAAAGCGGCCATGCCCTTTACTCATACTGTGATGGAAAAAAATGCGGCCATTGAGCACTTCACTAAGCTTGGCGAAACATATAAAGCGGAAATTATTGCAGGCATTGAAGCGGATAAGGTTTCTTTTTATCAATGCGGTGATTTTTTAGATTTGTGCCGCGGGCCGCATATTCCGCATACGGGTTTTATTAAGGCCTTTACTCTGCTTTCTGTGGCTGGAGCTTATTGGCGCGGTGATGAAAAAAATAAAATGCTTTC
This sequence comes from uncultured Desulfovibrionaceae bacterium, assembly GCA_964369535.1. Classification (GTDB taxonomy): domain Bacteria; phylum Desulfobacterota; class Desulfovibrionia; order Desulfovibrionales; family Desulfovibrionaceae; genus CAYJAD01. The sequence continues at coordinate 2,682 of CAYJHG010000118.1, read as the reverse complement.
CCGTATTTACGGAACTGCTTTTGCCGATGAAAAAGCCCTTAAGGCATATTTGCATTGCTTGGAAGAAGCAAAGCGCCGTGACCACAGAAAGCTTGGCCGTGAATTAGAGCTTTTTACCTTTTATGAAGATGTGGCACCGGGAATGGTTTTTTGGTTGCCAAAAGGTATGCTTTTGCGCACAATTTTAGAAGATTTTTGGCGCAAAGAGCACTTAAAGCGCCAATATGGCATTGTGCAAGGGCCGCAATTATTGCGTGTTGAGACTTGGCAAAAGTCAGGACATTATGATAACTATCGTGAAAATATGTATTTTACAAGCATTGAAGACGATGCGTATGGTGTAAAACCCATGAACTGCATAGCTCATATGCTTATTTATAAAAATAATTTACGTAGTTATAGAGAATTACCTCAACGCTATTTTGAACTTGGGCTTGTGCACAGGCACGAAATGTCTGGTGCTTTACACGGCCTTATGCGTGTTCGCCAATTTACACAAGACGACGCACATGTTCTTTGTATGCCCGAGCAATTAGAAGGCGAAATTATCAAAATAATAGACCTTATTGCTGACTTGATGGGCATATTTAATTTTGAATATAAGGTTGTTGTGTCCACAAGGCCCGAAAAAAGCATTGGTACCGATGAAGCTTGGGAACTTGCCACAAATGCGCTCATACAAGCGGCACAAAAAGTTGGCATTGAATATGCAATAAATGAAGGCGACGGTGCCTTTTATGGACCAAAAATTGACGTAAAATTGCTTGATTCTCTGGGAAGAGAGTGGCAATGTTCAACTATACAATGTGATTTTACCTTGCCTGAGCGTTTTGAGCTTGAATATGTGGGGCAAGACGGCGAAAGGCATAGACCTGTTATGCTGCACAGGGCCATCATGGGTTCCATGGAGCGCTTTGTGGGTATATTGATTGAGCATTTTGCTGGAGCCATGCCCACATGGATTGCTCCGGAGCAAGCGCGCTTGCTCACTGTTACCGATGCGCAACATACCTTTAGTGTGGTGGCAGAAAAAGTGCTGCAAGATGCCGGTGTGCGCGTGCACGCTGATACGCGCAATGAAAAATTGGGCTTTAAAGTTCGTGAAGCCCAAATGAGCAAGATCCCCTATATCCTTGTGATTGGAGATAAAGAAGTGGAAGCTGGGGGCGTTAATGTGCGCCTTCGTAATGGAGAAAATCTTGGCCTGAAAACACTTGCAGAAGTGGTAGAACTTATCAAGGCCGATTGTGATGAACCTTTTAAGCAGAGAGGTATGCATTATCGCTTCGCCTAATATGAAACCGCGGCGTGAAGTGCCGCAAGATAGTGTGCGCCGCAACGAAATGATACGTGCAAGAGAAGTGCGTGTTATTGGTGCGGAAGGTGAGCAACTGGGAATTTTATCCCGTAATGACGCCATTTTAGCCGCTAAAGAAGTGGGCATGGATCTTGTGGAAGTTGCTTCCAATGCAGAGCCGCCCGTGTGCCGTATTATGGACTATGGCAAGTTCAAATATGAGCAACAAAAAAAGAAGCAGGAAGCCAAAAAAAGGCAAACTGTGGTGCAAATCAAAGAAATTAAAGTGCGCCCCAAAACCGATGACCATGATTATGAAACTAAATTGCGCCATATCCGCCGTTTTATCGAAGCTGGAGACCGCTGCAAAGTCACGGTATTTTTTAGGGGTCGTGAAATCGTGCATAAAGATCGCGGTGTTACCATTTTAGAGCGAGTTATGCAAGATACCCAAGATATTGCACGGGTTGACCAAGAGCCAAAAGCCGAAGGCCGCACATTGCAAATGCTTTTGGTGCCCAAAAAATAAACAAGAAATTTCCGTTTTTTGCCTCTTGCTTTTATATTGAATTTGAGGCAAATTACGGCATCTCTGCTTGCGGAACAACTATCACACTATCTGCGAGCAGGGTTTTATTAATTATGCAGTTTTACCTTTTATGCATAATTTTAGCGCATGACTAAGGGATGTCTTGCGCGATTGTCACTATCACTATGGTTTGATTTGTGTTTTTTTGTTGTCTATGTATGTTTAAGGAGAAAACATGCCAAAAATCAAAACTCGGCGCTCAGCCGCCAAGCGTTTTGAAGTCACAGGCACAGGCAAGTTTAAACGTCGCCGTCAAAACTTGCGCCATATTTTGACTAAGAAAAACGCCAAACGCAAAATGCGTCTTGGACAAGCTACTCTTGTTGATGCAACCAACGAAAGAGCTGTCCGTCGTATGATGCCTTACGCTTAAAAATTATTTAAGCTTGTTATAGTTCGCAGTGCGAGGAGCTTATAAATTCCCATACAGGGATGCTTTGAGGCTGCATTTTGTTATTTTACATTTCCTGTCAGGCTGGCACGATCTCCGCCTCGCTTGACATCGGAGGATACTTACCATGCGTGTAAAGAGAGGTCTTGCCGCACATCGCAGGCATAAAAAATACTTAACCCTTGCCAAGGGGTTCCGTGGCGGTCGCAGCCGTTTATATCGCACTGCGCGAGAGGCTGTGGAACGTTCGTTGCAATACGCCTTTGTTGGCCGTAAATTGCGCAAACGCGAATTCCGCAAATTGTGGATTTTGCGTATTAATGCCGGTGCCCGTGAACATGGCTTATCTTACAGTCGTTTCATGCACGGCTTGCAAAAAGCTCAAGTGGAGTTAAACCGTAAGGT
>CAYJHG010000117.1:0-5166 GCA_964369535.1 uncultured Desulfovibrionaceae bacterium | reverse complement strand
TATATAGAAGAGCATGTGATATAATGCTCGCCCATGAATAGCATTTGGTATGGCGTATTTTCTTATACGAAAATACGCCATATGTTTTCCCTATTCATGGAAATCCCTCCTGCTAAAGGACAATCCCGTAAAGAGATTTTCCAGCCCAAGGTGGGTCACCTGTGAGTCCCCCATGCCTTAAGGCTGGAAAACCTGTGGGGAGGGAAATATTTTACTGCAACATTACGCAGCTATGCTGGCAATAAGGTCGCGAGCGTTTTCATTAGTTGGATCAATGCCAAGCACATCTTCAAGGTGGGCTTTGGCTTCGTCATTACGTCCAAGGGACATCAAGATGCCAGCAAGGCTCACGCGAATGGCGCTGGTTTCAGAAGAAACTTGCATGCTTTTTTCAAGTGCCGGTACCACATCGTGCAAGCGATTAAGCTGATAGCCTTCGCGCACAAGGCAATTCAAAGCCACCATATTTTCAGCATTACGCTCAAGGGCGCGCTCAAAATGGGTATAGGCTTGCTCATGATCGCCTTGTTCCATATGCACAAGACCCATGCCGGCTAAAGTTTTGTCGTTTTCCTCAATGGAAGCAGCTTTGGAATAAAGCACCATGGCTTCATCAAGTTTACCGTGTTGTACGGCAACGGTGGCCAAACCAAGATACGGAGCCACATGCGTATTATCGCTATTAATGGCTTTGCGGTAATATTCTTCAGCCTTATCAAGGTCGCCCATAAAAAGGTAGCATTCGCCTAATTCTTTGTTGATTTCATAATCGAGTTGACTCATGGCATCCTCCCCAGGATGGATGTTTTTGGAAGTTTATTATACTGGCAACCCTGTGTTGCCTTCGTACCATGCCATCCTGTATGCATTCTCCATGCCATTCATTAAATTTATTTTTATTTCACATGCTTATTTGGCAAAGCCATTACTGAAAGGCAAAATTTTCCTGCTTTTGTCAGAGTATTGGCGCAAAATTTTGCCTGCTGGTGGACATATTTTCCTTAATACGCTCAAAGCAGCGAATAAGATGCGGAAAAATTTGCATTTTAAAGATAATCTATTGCCGCCATTAACGTTTTTACCAAGAATACTTTATGAACATTCTGGTCAATGAATTGTGCAGATGTCTTAACATGGGTTTGCATGGACAGGCTATAACTTGCGCAAGAAAAAGCTTTCCCTTCTGGCGTCTTTCTTCTAACATACAGGCACAATTATTTTATAGGAAAAAAATATGTCTCAACCTCTATGTTATTGTAATTCCGACAAAGAATATGCTGCATGTTGTAAGCCCTACCATGAAGGTGCTTTAGTGCCCTCGGCAGAAGCCTTGGTGCGGGCCCGCTTTTCAGCTTTTTGCACACAAAACTATCCCTACTTAGTGCAAACAACACATCCCGATTTTAGGGATGAATTAACAGCTGAAGGCATTGCTGAAAACACCGCCGGAGTCACTTGGCAGAATTTAGAAATTTTAGAATGTGGCTTGGCACCTGCCAGTGAAGGAGCAGCGCCCTTTCCCACGGTTTCATTTAAAGTTCTTTATGAATATAATGACTCTTTGTACGAAATGGCAGAAACCAGCTATTTTAGCGAAGATGATGGCGTGCTGTACTATATGGAAGGCATTGCACATCGCCAAGATGGCTACAGAAGAGCCTTGCCCAAAGTAGGCCGTAATGAGCCTTGCCCCTGTGCTTCGGGCAAGAAATACAAAAAGTGTTGCGGACAAGGAACATAAAATTGGCACGTCCACAAGTATTACGTTGTATACGCCGTTTTTGCTTAGAATGCCAAGGGGGTTCTGCTGCCGAAGTGCGCACTTGTGTGGATGCATCTTGTGCCCTTTGGGCTTGGCGCTTTGGCGATAGAGAAGACCTAAACGAGCTTGATAGCACACAAAAAAAGCGCGCGGCCTTGCGCTGTATTCGTGTGTATTGCCTTGCTTGTGCCGGGCAAAGAGCAGATGTTCGCGCATGCAATGCCAAGGAACAATGCGCCTTTTGGTCCTTGCGCTTTGGCGTATATCCAGAAACATATAAAAAAGTGCGCCAAAGATTTTTTGCACCCAAAAAGCTTTCTTTGTTATAATAAACCTTATAAACCATAGAGGTTATCATGTCACTTTCTCATAAAAACACTCTTGAATGGGCCTATGCCTACTCAGGCCGTATGCAAAATACACCGAAATTTCATGTGGATAATAATGATGCTAAAGCCTTGGATGAGGCAAAGCGCATATCTGAGCATTTTTGCACAGAAGTAGAAGCAGGGCGCCTGCCTTTCGTGTCCATGCCCTATGTGCAAGATTTAGAAAAAGAAATTCTTAACCTTTTGCCAAAATTACAATCTTTTGAACATATGCTTGTGCTCGGCATTGGCGGTTCTGCCTTGGGCGCTCGCGCTCTGCAAAAAGCCTTTGCACCCGGGCAAGATGGCCCATGCCATACAGGCCCTTGGCTTTGGGTGGCAGACAATGTGTGCCCAGAAAATTTTGAAGCATGGCTTAGCAAACTTCCGCCAGAAAAAACCATTGTGGTGTGCATTAGCAAATCCGGCGGCACCATAGAAACGCTGGCGCAATATTTCTTGGTATGCGAATGGCTTAAAACTGCACTTGGTTCTGTGTGGTCGCAGCATATGCTGGTGGTCACCGATAAAGAAAAAGGCTATTTGCGTGAAGAAGCCAAACAATATGGCTTTTCTTCCTTAGAAGTGCCGGACCATTTGGGCGGCAGATATTCGGCCTTGAGCGCTGTTGGCATGTTGCCTTGCGCTTTTATGGGTATTGATTGGCAGGGCTTGCTTGCCGGAGCCCTTTCTGTGGCAAAGCCTCTTGTGCAGGCAGCCAAAGATCCGCAAAGCCTTTTGCTGCATCCTGCCTATGCCTTGGCTTCGTGGTGCAAGAATTTGGAAGACAAAGAGTATTCACAGCTTATTTTCTTTTCCTATATTCCGGCTTGGGCACACCTTGGCGCATGGTTTGCGCAGCTTTGGGCCGAAAGCCTTGGCAAAGAAGGCAAAGGCACCATGCCCTTGCCAGCCATTGGCGTTACCGACCAACATTCTGTGCAGCAAATGTTTTTAGACGGCCCAAGAAACAAAGCTTGCCTTTTTCTTTCAGAACAAAATGCTGCCCAAGGGCGCTTATTTCCAAGCTCTTTGCCAGAAAAATGGCAATGGCTGTGCGCTAAGCCCTTTGGCGCCTTGCTTGAAGCAGAAGGCCTTGGCACGCGCATGGCTTTAAGCCAAAACCATGTTCCCCTAGTACATTTGCAAATGTGCAACAGTGACGCCCATGCCGCCGGTGCGCTTATGCTTTTGCTTGAAGCTTGCACCGTGTTTACAGGTCTGCTCATGCACATAAACCCCTTAGATCAACCCGCGGTGGAATTGGGCAAGCGGCTTGCCAATGCCCGCCTTGGGGCACCGGGTTATGCAGAAGAAGAAGCCGCTTTACAGGCTTATCAATCCATACGCAAAGAGACACAAGGATTTTAAATGACGCAGCATATGGACACAAAAGCCAAGGCAGACAATTTGCACAGCAAGGTAAAAGCAGCCCCAAAAGACCTTTCCTTAAGCTATGCCAGAACACTTTCTTGGCTTTCCTTGGTTTTGATTTTAACCACAAGCCTTGGTTTGTCTGTGCTCATTTCCAACAGTGCGCGTGAAAGTTTGCTCATCAAGCAAGAAGATTTTGCCAATCTTTTGGCAAAAAACCTCAACCACCAAATATATCAGCGCTTTACTGTACCCACGGTTTTGGCCTATGGGCGTGTGGCCTTGCGTCAAACTGTGCAGTATGAAAGGCTTGATACGGTGGTGCGTTCTGTAACCCACGGCCTTGAACTACAAAGAGTGCGCATATATGATTATGGGCAAGTTGTGGGATATTCAACAGATAATAACGACTTGGGGCGCACAGGAGTAGCGCCCACGGCTGTGACAGAAGCTTTGCGCGGGCAATTACCTAAAGGGGAAATTATTTCAAGCATTCCCCTTTGGCAGGCGCCTTTTTCTTTGCCTTTGGATTCCGGAACTTTTGTGTTGCGCACGGTATACCCTTTAACAGGCGAAGTACGCACCCCAGATGGCGAAGTGCTCAGCACCGTTATGGGTGCCTTAGAGCTTAATCAAGACATTACCAAGGATTATTCTTCGGTTATTGCTTTCCAATGGCTTGTGGTTGGCATGTGCCTTTTGTCGTCGGTGGTGTTATTTAGCCTATTGCTTGTGCTCATACGCCGTGCAGAAAGGGTGCTTGCTGAGCGCATGGCCAAGAATAAAGCCCTTGAAGATGAGCTGCACAGCAAGGAAAAATTTGTGAGCATGGGTCGAGTTATAGCAAGTATTGCCCACGAGATACGCAATCCCTTGGGCATTATCCGTTCCAGTGCGGAATTTTTGCAAAAACGCAATGACCAAAAAGAACAAACTGACATTGCTTCCAAGCGTATTCTTGGGGCCATTTATGATGAGTCTAAGCGCCTAAGCCAAACCATCAACGACTTTTTGGATTATGCAAGACCGCGCCAGCCACAAGAAGGCCTTGTGGATATGGATGCTGTGCTTGATCAGGCCATGGCTTTTTTGGGCGGTGAATTTGGCAGGCACGGTGTTTCGGTGGAAAGAAATTTATTGGAACAGCTTTTTGTTGTTGGCGATAAAGATTTGCTGTACCGTGCAGTATATAATATCTTAGTGAATGCTCAGCAAGCCATAGACGGCCCAGGTTTTATAACCGTAGAAGGTCATCGCGAAGCAGATAAAGTGCATTTAAGTTTTACCGATACAGGCCCCGGCTTTCAAAATGATAACATGGAAAATATGTTCGATCCATTTTTCACCACTAAGGAAAATGGCACCGGCCTTGGTCTTGCCATTGTAAAAAGCATTATAGACAGCCACGGGGGCAGCATTAGCATAGCCAATGTTCCCGATATGGGCGCACAGGTAAATGTCATTCTTAATGCATATACAGGTCCAGAAACTTCTGAAGAAATAGAGCGTGCAGAGAAAAAGAAGACTTCGCATGTTCAAGGCAATTTGCTTGAATAATGCGAGGCAAATAAGAAAATGGCATAGTGAATTTACATAAAAAAGGAAATATTTATGCAAGACAAAGCGCATATTCTCATTATAGACGACGAAAAAAACTATTTA
>CAYJHG010000116.1:0-5170 GCA_964369535.1 uncultured Desulfovibrionaceae bacterium | reverse complement strand
TCCGTCTGTGGATGTTATTTCAAAAAATCCCGTATTGGAATTAAAGCTTGTTCCTGTAATATAGTTCGACATAAAATTTCCTTATATTGTGTTGCGCTAAAGTATATAAAATTAAACTTGAGCGGCAGCGCTGGCAGCTTTCATTTCTGCTTCTAAAAAACTTTGCAGTATGCTGTTGAACTTGCTCATAAAGTCTTGAAACTGTTGTCTGTTGCTAATGCTTAATTGTCTTTGAGCTTCTGTTTCTTCTGCTCCTGCTTGTATGCCGTCGGCGGTGGCATTTATAATGCCAGAAGTGCTGTTGCCCAAGGAAGAAGCGCCTTCGCTAGCTGTTCTTGTAAGCATGGTGAGCAATTGGGTTGTGGCTGTTCTGTTTTCAATGGCGGCCATTTCCTTTCTTTGCTGATTTTCGTCCATGTCTTCTGTTTTTTGGGTAGAAGCGTCTGCTTTTTCAGTACCTTCTTCTTTCTTAATTGTGTTGTTTTCTTTTACTTCTTGCGACGTACTTTTTTGTTCTTTATTTATGGTGTTTGCATCGCTAGCTTCCATTTGGCCAAGTTTTTCTTTGTTTTTTATGTTTTGTGTATCTGTGTCACTCGTGATGTTTTTCTTGTTTGTCAGAGGACTTTCATCAGGTAATGAAGTTTTATCTATAAGATTGTCTTTTTTTATGTTGTCCTGCATTTCAATTTCAAGGCCAGGCTTTTCTTGCAAAGCCTTACCGCCACCTTGTGCGCTCTTTAAACTATTGGAATTTTTTAAAAGAGACGCTCCGCTAAGGGCACCACCTATGGCACTGGCGCCAAAACTTACAATACCTGCAGCAAGGCCCACAATGGCAGCGGTGAGTCTTTTGCTGGCAGCTTCTTTAAGATCAGCCACACGAGATTCCATTTGCATAGTAGCTATTTCTTGATTGGCTTCATAGCTGTCGCGGTTAATTTGGCACATAAGAACAATAAGTTCCGTGTACATAATCGAAAAACTTGAAGCACCTGCATAGTCTGTGCTGCTTGGAGCCGTAAGAACGGGCGCTGGAGTGCTCGTATCACTTGGTGCGGGGCTGGGTGCAGATTGCACTGCATTTTGGCTTTGCACAGCTTGGCTTTGCCCCACTTGAGCCACATCATTCATGTATGTGGAACTAATATGTGTGTTTGCGTCTACGTTGATTTTTGTCATGAAATGTCTCCTTATGCAGTGACACTGGCAGCACTTTTAGCGCCGTCGCATGTTTTTTGAAGCATGCTGGCTGTGCTATCAATCATGGAACTATAGCTTTGCATAATAATATCTAAATTGCTGACTGTAGCGTCAATGTCTGCATTAAGTTCTTCTCTTTCTGCATTGAGCTCGTCAACTTTACTTTGTACTTTTGCAGCCTTCATAGAAATGCCGCCGCTGGCTAAACCAAGACTTGCTGAAGTAACATCCAATGTAATGCTGGCACCTTGTATCATTTTATTGATGGTGTCTGCAGACATGCGAACGCCCATGGTGGCTACCTTGGTACCGGCTTTGGCTGCTGTACTAATGGCACCCAAACCACAACCAATGGAAACAATACCTGCAATAAGGCTTGTGACCGTAAGGGCAATGCTGATTCCCTTGGCCACGTCCGGGTCCATATTTTCTTGCACCGAAGGCAGGCTGACTATGGAATTAGCCAAAGATGCAGCCGCAGCCACGCAACCTGCAACGCCGGCCACAGTGGCAAGTCCGCCTGTGGTCACAGTGGCAATCACAGTAGCTGCCACAGATATGGCCAAGAACAAGGCAGAAATGATGACATTGGCTATATTCATGGCACCGTTGACATCTTCTTGCATGCGCATGGTTTCATAATAGCCCAAAGAATCATTCATGCGTATTTCATTTTGCTTGGCCACTTCCGCTTGGTTTTTTTCGGTTTGTTCAAGACCAATGCTTACGGATTCATTATTGGCTTCGGTTTGTAAGGTCATAAGCGCAAGTATCATGCTGCTGGCACTGATTTTTGGCTTATCAAGGCTAGGTGCGCTTGTGCTTATGCTTTGTGTGGGGGTTGGCGTGCTTTGTTCTTCTGAGCTCACACTTTTTGTCATGGATTTGCCAATACTTTGCCCTGCGGTGACGGCAGCATTGTGTATGGCGTCAGCATTGGCAAGCAAATTGGCAACACCACTTGGCACGGCAGTGTTTTCGCTCACGGAAGATGAAATATTCATATTGCTCATTATTTATATTCCTTTAAGCGTTTGATATATTGGCTAGCATAACTTCTGCCTTGTTGCGTATGGCAGTGTAATCTGTGGTGCTTGCCTCAATACGCTTCATGGTATAGGTCAATGCAGATTTGGCCGCCGGAATGTCTTGCATGGCCATGTAGCATTCTGCACTGTGAAACATGGGGGTGGGGTCTGCTTGATCAAGACCGCAAGCCCATTGATAAAATATAGCTGCATTTTCATAATTTTTAAGCATTTGCAAGCTGGCAGCAAAACCTGTGTAGATGCGCACATCAAAAGGCTGAATGGTCATGAGTATGCCAAAAAAGCTTGCTGCGTCTTCGTATTTTCCGGCCGCATAGGTATTATAGCCCACAGCGTAAAGAGCTTCGTATTGCTCATCGCTAAGACCTAAAGCTTCAGCTAGTGATTGATCGCCTTTTAAAATAGAATCTACTGTAGCTTGCAGAGTAGTCAGGCTTTCTTTTGTTAAACTTCCATCGTCATTAAAATCTATGGATATCATAGTTATTATCCCCTATACCATGCTTTTGAGTTTGCGGGATTTTTGCCCTGCGGTGCTTGCTTGTCCCTTGGTCATGCTGTCATTTATGGCGTCAATTTCGCGCAATGTATCGTTGAGCTGCTTTTGAAATTCCGGAGGCAGATTTTCTGGCGCTTGCATGCTTTCAAAATCTGGAACCAATTCTTTGGCCATGCGACGTAAATTGCGTAAAGTAGCGCGTTGTGCTTCGAGCTTATTTTCTAGGGCTACAAGTTTTTTCTTGCAACGATCAACCAATTCTTGGGATTCTTCACACATCTTGTTCATTTGTACCTCACTTAAAGTTTTACATATTGAAGCTTCATGTTCTGTAAAAAAATACTTATGGTGGATCTTGCGACCTTTTTCCATCAAGTTGATTTTTTTATAGCACCGCCAAAAACACCTACAAAGAAAAAAAATTATTTTTTTTAGTAAAAAAAATAATCTATTGAAATGTTAAACAAAAAAAATTCAGCTTTTAGGCTGAGGCCATAAAAAATTTAACAAAGTGATATCGTCATACTGAGGGGTATTCAAGCTAAACGCTTGAATTTCAGCGACAATGCTCTCATTTAAACTCTTGGGATCAAGAGTATGGTTTTTTTGCAATAGGGTATATAAGGCGTCTGTGCCAAATCTTAGACCTTTTGCGTTTATGGCCTCGTTGACACCGTCGGTATATAAGAAAATGCGATCGCCATTTTCTAAAGTATGCTGAATACTAGTATATTCTATATCTTCAAAACTGGCAACAACCATCTCTTTGTGTGTGGGCAAGCTAAAACAAGTTCCATCGTTTTTTATGCAAATGGGAGGGCTATGGCCTGCATTGGCAAAAACCATTTTTCCTGTTCTATTGTCTATTATTCCAAGGAGTAAGCTTACAAACATATTGCTATTGTTGTCTTGGCAAAGAGTATTATTGATATGCTCTAAGGTTTTTGCCACATCATTTTTTGTGTCACCATGACGCATGAATGAGCGAATGAGGGTTAAAGTCATGCTCATAAATATGGCAGCGGGTACGCCCTTATCTGACACATCGCCTATGGCAAAGCAAAAATGATCTTCATCAAGCCAAAATGCGTCAAAAAGGTCGCCGCCCACTTGGCGTGCCGGTAGTAAAAGTCCGTGTATTTGCAATGAATGGGCATAAGGTGCATCAAAATTTTTTGGCAGCATATTTTGCTGTATGGTATGGGCCAAATGCAATTCGCCTTCTACTCTTTCTTTTTCTGCTGTAAGTTTTAAGGTTTCTAATATGTTTTTTTGTATGGTTTCCACCATATATTGGAAAGAGTGAGCCAGAGTGCCTATTTCGTCTTTGCGATCTAAAGGGAGCAGTGGGAGTTTTTTCCAAATTTGTTCAGTTTTTAAGTCAAGGTTTGGCAATAATATGGCAGCTTCATTAAGATTTTGTAAGGGCTTTGCCAAGTGACGGCTTAAAAGTAAAGCCAATACAATACCCAAAATAACTATGGCTAGGGTAACTTGCATAAGCAGGAGTTGGCGCTCCCACAAAATATCTTTTAGCGAATCGTGGTAATAGTAAAGACTTAAATAATAGGTGTTTGGCATAAGAGCTCTGGTGAGACCGGTGATGCGCCCTGTGGGTGTTTCTAGCATAGTGGGGTCAAGCCCATCTCCCAGAATGGCTTTTTGGCGCATCTCAAGACTTATATCTTTCTTTAATGTTTTAGGAAATAAGATATTTCCTTGGGCATCAAGGATTATGGCTTCAATGTTTTTGGGTAAATTATTGAGCGTATTGTCAATAACACCGTGCCAAAACTGTTTTCCCTGATCAAGGTTTTTGGTCATGGAATGTTTAATTTCTTGATAATGGACATAGTTACTTTTTAGGGTGTGTTGTATATGCGTTGACATGGAGAGGAGCAATTCATTGGTGGTTTTTTGGGCATTTTCTTCTATTTCATGCCCAAGAACCAAAGAGAGCAATAAGGCGATGCAGAGGGTTAAAAGTGTAATGGTTCCGGCAATTTTTTGTGCAAGCCGTAAAGTGGGAAGCTTCATAGTGTTCTCGTGTGTTGATTAGCGCATAAGGTGCTGAAATTTATAAATATATATAAGTAAGTCTTTTTTGAATTCTTCCATTCTCTGGATACTTATACTCTGATAAGAATAAAAAATCAATATTTATCTTAAGGTTATATGGAGTAGTGTTCTTGGGGGTTTGTAGCATTTTAGCAATTATGAGATCTTTGCGCAATAAATTGTGCAGAATTTTCATTATATGGGCGACTAAAAAAAATGCTGCTATGGACCATGTATCCATAGCAGCATGATAATTATCAGCACTATAATTGTATAAAATTTAAATGATTTTTAATCGTTTTTCTTTAACAGCCTGTTGCAAAAGTCTGTTTTTAAAAAATATTTGCGACATATATTTTTA
>CAYJHG010000115.1:0-5193 GCA_964369535.1 uncultured Desulfovibrionaceae bacterium | reverse complement strand
TTTTAATGGATTTTGCAGCGCAGGCCGTATATCGCAAAGCAGAATTACCTTTTAAAATCATTGATCCACATCCTGAGTTCGTGCAAGACGTGGCCCCTGTGTTCAAAGAAAATCTTGCATATACAAAGAATTGTGAACGCGTAGTTCTTAGAAGTTTTATTGATGGATTTGGGCATGTTAATAATTGCCGCTATGGCGAATTTGCCTTTGATGCTTTGTCAGACGCGCACGCAGATTTATCCAAGCTAAAAAACTTTAGTATATATTTTTGCTCTGAACTTAAGCTAAATGATATATTTGTGATTGAGGATGCTATTCAAGATAATATTGTTTTGCATGGATATAATAAGTCAACTCAAAAAACATCTTTTTATTGTGTATTTGATTATGCAATTTAAGCTAAATCTCAGTATTGAGTAAAAGCTCCATAAAATCTTCCAAGGGCATGGGCCTGTAAAAATAATAGCCCTGCCCATATTCGCAGCCAAGAGCTAAAAGGGTTTGCCTTTGTTTTTCGGTTTCAACGCCTTCTACAAGGCATTTCGACGTTTTAAATTCATGTATCATATCAATAATATACTTAACTATCACATGATTTTTGTCTGAAATATCCATATTATCCAAAAGGATTTTATCTATTTTTACTTCACTGAAATACGGTATGGAAAGCATGGCAAGGTTAGAATACTTAGCACCAAAGTCATCTAAAGAAACACTAAAACCTGCTTCATAAATAGCTTGCAATTTTTTCTGAAAAAAATTGTAATCCATTTTATCAATACTTTCCGTAAGTTCAATTCTAATGTAATTATGTGGTACGCCGTATTCCGCGCAAATTTTTACTATTTCCTTAACTAAATCATAAGCCACAAAGGTACTGCGCGAAAAATTCACCGCTATGGAAGTGGCCACTTGCATACTCAACATTTTTTGTAATAATTTGCACACTTCTTCAAGCACAAAAAAGTCCACATGCCTTATGGTGCCGTCGTGTTCATACACGGGCACAAAACGCTCAGGCGTAATAAATTTACCATTTTTAAGCTTTTTACGCACAAGGGCTTCGGCACCTACTATTTTGCCACTTTGCAGCTCCACCTTGGGTTGTAAAAAAATATGAAACAAACCTTCACGGATTTCACTTAAAACTATATCAGCCGGGTTTAAACGCACCTGCACATAGTCACTTGGAACAGATTTATAATATTTTTGTTTTTCCGCGTACATAATTTCACCGGCATTGGCAATAACATGCATAATATCAATATCTTGCCATTCCCAAGCACCGCCAATAGCAATGGAATATTCTTCAATGCGGGCTTCTTCTTCACGAATAAGGGCAATGGCACCATCAAAATCATGTTTGGAAATATTGGGGCAAAAGGCTATAAATTCGCCATTACCAATGCGAAATACATTATAATGCACATACTTGCTAAAAAGTTTTCCCGTTTGCATAAGCACAAAATTACCGTATTCTTCGCCATACAAGGCATTGATATTCTTTAAACCATTCACATCTATGCGAATAATTCCAAGGGTGTTTAATGTATCTTGTTCAAGCTTATCAAGGTCTTCATTGTATTTATTGCGATTGTGCAAACCGGTGACGCTATCTGTGTAGTTTAAAGATTCAAGCTCTTTAAAAAGCACTAATTTATTAAGATTATCGCGAATGAACAAAGAAATAGCGCGGAGCAAAGCCACATTTTTCTTTTCTCTTCGAGGATTATCCACACCTATAAAAGACGTTATCTTATTTTTAGAAAAAATGGGCATGAGCATAAGCGAATGCACCCTTCTTTCCACAAGCATTTTAAATAAGCTGGATGTGGGGTCAAGATCTACATATATACTGGACACAATATAGTGCCCTTCTTCTCTAAATTGCTGAGAAAAAAAAGTAAACTCTTCATCACTCATCAAGTAGCTTGAATTACCTATGGGAAAACCTATGGGTGAAACCCACTCATAAGAATTGGTAACAACTTTTTTGCTGGCGGTAAATTCATAGAGATGCGTTCTGTCTGCATCATAAAATTCACCAATGAGCGCCAATAGTTTTTTAATGGAGTCAATGGCATCTATGTCTTCGGTGAGAGTTTCAATGCAACGGATGAGGGATTTTTCAAGGGAACAATCAAAGCCTAAGAAGTTGTCAAAGGCTGCTTTAGCCGTGTAGGAAGATACTGGCGGTGTAAGAATTTTAGATTCTTCTTCACCAAAGCTCACGTCAAAGTCCGCACCCCATTGCGTCTGCCCAAGATGCGAAGTTTTTACATCTTCGCCCAAGGGCATAAACAACACACTGCCTTCGCTGTGCTCTTTTTTGCCTCTTTTATTCTTAACACTCGACACTGCTAAATCCTTTACAAACAGCTAAAAACTCAAAAACTTTGTAAAGTAAACGACATATATTACACATATATCGCACCTAGCAAACTACTATGATTAAACCATCTCGTCAAGCGTTATCATGTGAGAAAAAGAACAACCCAAACCTTTATTTAGTAATTCTTATATAATTCCACAGACTGCGTTATTAATTTTTTTCAAAAAATATTCTTCACATAACCTTAGTCGTCGCCAACCTTTAATGCAGCCAAAAAGGCTTCTTGAGGCAATTCAACATTGCCCATACGCTTCATGCGCTTTTTGCCTTCTTTTTGTTTTTCTAAGAGCTTACGTTTACGCGTAATATCACCGCCATAGCATTTAGCGGTCACATTTTTTCTGAAAGCAGAAACCGTTTCACGCGCAATGACCTTTTGTCCAATGGCTGCTTGAATGGCCACTTCAAAAAGCTGACGCGGAATGGTCCGCTTGAGTTTAAGAGCTAAAGCCCTGCCATAATGATAGGCCTTATCTTTGTGCACAATAACAGCCAAAGCATCCACAGGTTCACCATTGAGCAAGATATCAAGGCGCACCAAATTGGCCGATTGATAATCAAGAAATTCATAATCCATGGACGCATAGCCCTTGGTGTTGGACTTTAAGCGATCAAAAAAGTCAAAAACAATTTCGGCAAAGGGTAATTCATAGGTAATAACCACACGATTGGCCGCCAAATAATGCAGATTTTTTTGTACACCGCGCTTTTCTTCGCACAGCTTAAACACATTGCCCACATATTCGTTGGGCACATGAATGTCCATTTTTACCAAGGGTTCATAGAGGTTAGTAATCTTAGAAGCGTCTGGCAACTTAGAAGGGTTATCAATATCAAGCGTTTTGCCATCAACCGTTTCCACTTTGTAAATAACCGAAGGTGCCGTGGCTATAAGGTTTACTTCAAATTCCCGCTCTATACGCTCTTGAATAATTTCCATGTGTAAAAGCCCCAAAAAACCACAACGAAAACCAAAGCCCAAAGCTTGAGAGGTTTCCGGCTCATACGAAAAAGCTGCGTCATTGAGCTGCAATTTTTCTAAGGCTGTTTTTAGCCCTTCATAATCATCAGAATCTGAAGGATATAAACCACAAAAAACCATGGGCTGCACTTCTTTAAACCCGGGCACAGGCTCAGAAGCAGGATTATTGCAAAGGGTAATGGTATCGCCCACTTTGGCGTCACCAAGTTCTTTAATACTGCCGCACAAAAAACCTACTTCGCCGGCAGAAAGGGTGGCCACATCGGTGGCTTCTGGCGAAAACACCCCAAGGCGCAGCACTTCATATTCTTTGTCTGTGGCCATAAGGCGAATGCGATCATTTTTGTGTAAGGTGCCGTCCATAATGCGAAAAAGCACCACAACGCCCTGATAGCTATCATACCACGAATCAAAAATAAGTGCTTTTAAGGGAGCTTGCACATCACCTTCTGGCGCAGGCAAGCGCTCAATTAAGCTTTCCAAAACCTCGGCAACGCCTTCACCGGTTTTGGCAGACACGGGCAAAGCGTCGGTACAATCAAGGCCAATGGCTTCTTCTATTTCTTCTTTTACCCTATCCACATCGGCACTTGGTAAATCAATTTTATTTAAAACTGGAATGATTTCGTGGTCATGGTCTAAAGCTAAATACACATTAGCCAAAGTTTGCGCTTCCACGCCTTGTGTTGCATCAACCACAAGTAAAGCCCCATCACAAGCTGCCAATGAACGCGAAACTTCGTAGTTAAAATCCACATGCCCTGGCGTATCAATGAGATTGATTATGTATTTTTTACCTGTTTTTGAGGTAAAGGGAATGCGCACAGTTTGCGCCTTAATGGTAATGCCGCGTTCGCGCTCAAGTTCCATTTTATCAAGGTATTGATCGCGTTTTTCCCTATCTGAAACAACGCCTGTTACTTCAAGAATACGGTCGGCCAGGGTGGATTTTCCGTGGTCAATATGGGCTATGATAGAAAAATTGCGAATGTGTTCTAATTTGGGCATAGTGTACCTATTATTAAATTTTTTAGTGGGGGCAACATAGTATAAGCTTTTTTAAAAGTCAATTTACAAAGGCATTGCCTTGCTAAACACTTTCATATATGAAAAGACAATGCAACACACACCCATACTCAAAGTGCGCTATGTATCAGAACTTGCACAAAAACTTTATGCCCAAAAGCAAGAAGGGCATGAAAGCATAAGCCTTGTGCAAGGGCCACATTATGCCACCTTTGGCTCTGCCGGCATGGATTTACGCGCAAGCTTTGATGCAAAAGACCTAGTGCTTGAAGCCCAAGCTCGCACCCTCATACCCACAGGCATAGCCGTGGAACCAAGCGACACGAACCTAGCAGGTTTTGTGTATTCACGCAGCGGACTTGGCGCCAAAGAAGGCATTGTGGTGGCTCAAGGGGTAGGAGTTATTGACAATGACTATCGAGGTGAAATCCTTGTTATGCTTTTAAATACCTCGCAAACAGCCCGCACCATAAAGCAAGGCGAGCGTATTGCCCAGCTCGTGTATCAACCCTTTGTGCGCATGTCTGTCAGCATATCCGACAGTCTAAACCAAAGCCAAAGAGGTGCTGGCGGCTTTGGGCATAGCGGAAAAAGTTAATAATTACGAGTACATCATAAAATTTGCGCTTTGCTGCAACTTCTTTTATATTTGCGCAGGTAATTTTATTATTTTTGACATTTTGGGAGAATACATGCACACAAACTCTACAATTTCAGCAGCTTTTGGTCAATTACAAGCACAAGAAGAAAAACTCCTTTGCCGCACTTATGGGCGTTATCCTCTTTCTATTGT
>CAYJHG010000114.1:0-5203 GCA_964369535.1 uncultured Desulfovibrionaceae bacterium | reverse complement strand
CGTCGTCTACGCTGGAAGCAAGTTCCAGCTGGCCTTTGGCTTGCTCCCCTGCGGGGCTAACCTACGTCTTGCGGACTAGGGCAGGCAGTTCAAAAAGGGGAAGATACAAGGAAGACGTAGTTTTTTCTTGAAAGCATAGGACTCTTCTGGTCCATGCCGAAAGAAAAAACAAGTCTGACGCAGTAGATTGCCCTTTTTCAACTGCCTGTTTTGCAAATTTTCTCACGAACAACACTATCAATCCGCGCCTGAATGCTGGCATAATCCTTTTGCCCCATTTCGTTTACAAGCACAAGAATGGCTTTGGCATCAATAACTTCCTTTTTGCCACTGGGGTTTGCGTCCACACTTTCATCGCCGTAGATGAGCGCTGTGGCTGTGCCAATATCTTCCATATTCAGGTGATATAGAAGATCTCCCCATTGAAAATTAGGGCACGACACCGAAAATCTTTCGATGCTGTCTCCCCCGCGCGAAACAATTTCTTCAATCATTCTGGAAGCACCGGGAGCAATGGTACAAGTGATGAGCATTTCAGGCATAGATCTATTGGGGCGCAAAATAACATTGGCTCCAAGCTTTTCTATTCTTTCCCTATTATTATCATTGACAAGCTCTGCGGTGACACCATTATCATAGTCCGTTTCTTTATCAATTCTATACACCATGTCAAAAACTTCTGAATCACTGCTTATATCATTTTCATCTGCAAGCACATATACTTTGCAAGCTTTATCTATATTTATTTTTTGAAAAAATCCTTCTTCATTCAAATTTGCATTTATGAAATGTACTTTAGAAAAAGAATTACCTCTTTCTGAAAAGTAGTGCAAAAAGCTTTCGTTGGCATCTTGATTGCTATTGATAACTATAATATCTTTTTCTGTATACAGCAAAGATTTTCTATTTTCGGCGATGAAACGCTCAAGCCACATATAATTATTGCGCGCAATACTTTCTGCATTACAATATACAATGACATGGTCATATAACATGGGAAACCACCTTCCAATTTGTTTTAAATCTGCATAACTTTTAAAAAGAAAACCTGCTACACCGGCTGTATAAAAAAATCGAAATGGTAAATAAATAATCATAAGCACAATAACATACCATTGCGTTAGGGTGTGTATGGGATAATGATCGCCATAGCCCACCGTCGTAGCAGAAATAACTGTAAAATACATGGATTTAGAAAAACTAATACTCACATCTGGAGCACTTAGGGAATTATGCAACAACACATAACCATAGGATATACAAAAGAACTCAAAAATAAAACATAAAGTATGCACTATGGGCTTGCGAAACATTTTCTTGGCCAAAATATAGTGCAAAAAGCCAAATTTATACATTATTTTAAGTTTGTAGGCAGTAGTTAACATTATACTATTTTCTCTTTCTTCTCACGCATATAAAAGTATGGTTTGCTTATAACTCTGCTACCCTAGCCAAGTTTTATCAATTTTTCCAGCAAAAAAACTATAAAAAAACTTTCTTTACTTTTTTATAAAAAAACCCTATGGTACGCTTAATTATTATAAAAAAACTGCCCTAAATAAAGCAATTTATGAAAAAACCATGCAAGTTTCCCATATAGTCTTAATTTGTGCTTTTGGCATTCTTATGGCCATTGTAGTCTATGGACTTGGACAAAACATCCACAAGAAAATTGTTCAATTCAAGGCTCGATCTGCGCGTATGAGTATTGTTAAGCACTTATTGCAAATGGCTTTGGAACAGCGCAGCAATTTCCACTTGGAAATTTTGCACGGCGAATTTAAAGGTGCCAGCGTTGCGGGAACATGCCATGCTTTGAGTAAGCAAAAAATTATTATTCAAGTAATAGACGCTTTTGCTTCGCACCAATGGGCAGACAGCACCATGTCCTTTTATTTTAGTATTGCAGACAACAGAAAAACTTCTTTTTATCATTTTACCGGTCTTTGTCTTGAAGCCAAACGCCATGAAAAAATTACTGAATTAAGCATAGCTTTACCTTCCCATATAGACCCTGGGCAAAGGCGTTCCTGCTTGCGTTTTGTTCCTCCAAAAAATTTAGTACGCGCCCTAGGTTTATGGGTTTTACCCCCCAATGCTCCCTTACCCAAACGCAAATTGAACCTTAAAAAACCACTTATGGCCTATAATACCCATTCGACAAATTACATATTCCTTGATAATATTTCCGCTGGTGGTCTGCGCCTGAGCTTACAAGAAGCGCATCTACCTGAAGATACACAATTACTAAAAAAAGGCACGCACCTTTTAATGGTTTTGGCTCTTGAAGAATTGGTCAAGAAATCTACCCCCGCACCGAACAAAGAAACAGACAAAAATCTTGACGAAGAAAAAAAATCGCTTGCACTATGGCTCTCATGCCGAGTAACATCAACAACACATATGGAAGAGGAGCAAGCGTGGTATGTGGGTGTGCAATTTAAAACTTGGGCAACCATTACACATGTGCAAGAAGATATTAATTGGTTTCCCATTGATAAAAACGGTTATATTCCACCGCTTTCTGTGTGGGTTATGCGTTGCCATATGGAACAAGAAATTAGAAATTAGATTTTTCAACTACCCAGTTAAAAAATTGTATAAGTTTGTTTTTACTGCTTATTAACCTATAGCCATGGAGGCACTCTTGGACGGAGGCTCTGACAGTACAATCTGGTCACGGTTGGCAAATATTTTCCGCCGTGAAGACGATGAATCTTTAAAAAAAGCCATTTTAGAAGCTCGCGCCGATGGCGAAGTGGCCGCGGACGAAGAGTCCATGCTCTTGAGCATCTTAGCCATTGACGACATGCAAGTGCAAGATATCATGACCCCACGCACAGACATTGATTGCACACCCTCACAATCACCACTCTTAGAAGTTGCTGATTTTATTGTTCAATCAGGTCACTCACGCATTCCTGTCTTTCAAGATACGCGCGACAACATCATAGGTATTGTCCACGCTAAGGACTTATTGCGCTACCTCATCGACGAAGAAAAACAACTTACCCCAGTGAATGAAATCATGCGCGAGCCTTTCTTTGTGCCCGAAACCAAGGGTGTGCGCGAACTGCTGCAAGAATTTCGTAGCAAAAAATTGCATATTGCCATTGCCCTTGACGAATATGGGGGAACATCTGGCATTGTGACTATTGAAGATGTTTTGGAAGAAATTGTGGGCGACATTGAAGACGAACACGACGCTCCCAAAGAAGACGATATACGCAAAATCAACGAAAACTGCTATGAAGTCACAGGACGAACATACCTTGAAGACCTTGGAATGATAGACATTTTCATAGAGTCCGAAGAGGTGGACACCTTGGGGGGCTATTTAAGTCTTTTGGCAGGGCATGTTCCCACCAAGGGCGAAACCTTTACCCACGAAAATTGGACTTTTAGCGTTATTGAAGCTGATGTGAAATTCATTCGGCGCATTCGCTTAGAAAGAGACACAGCGTCACTGCCTGCCACTTTCGATGATTAGATTTTTTCTCCCTGTTCCTGAGGGAACATCGCAAAGGGCATTTTTGCTGAAAATGGCTTGTATGGGGCTTGGCCTTGTGGCCTTGTGGCTTGGCTTTCCAAATACATCCATACACATACCATTTCTTGCCTTGGGCTATCCTTTAGCACTCACCCTGCTTGGCAGAAATGCCATGCACGCTGTTGACGCTTTGCGCATGGGCTGGATATGCGGCTTGCTGGGTTCTTTTGCGGCTTTATACTGGCTTGCCATCCCCATTCACAATGTGGGAGCTTTGCCCATGGCCTTGGCTATTCCCTGCGCCTTTTTTATCGCCGCCTACACGGGAATATACGGTGGTATATACAGCGTAATTACTTGGTTTATATACACAAAAAGACCTTTAAGCTTGGCGTCCAATGCCCTTGTTTTGGCTTGTGCTTGGTATGGCCTTGAGCTTGTGCGCAGTTCACTTTTTACAGGCTTCCCTTGGCTTCCCATAAGCGCTGCCTTTGTGCCCCTGCCCATATTTATACAAGGGGCAAATATTGTGGGAACTTTCGCCCTTTCCGGACTTTGGGTATACATAACATTGCTTTTTTGCACATGTTTTTATAAAAACATACAATCTAAACACCGTTTTTGCTACAGCATTTTTGCCATATGCTTGTGCTTGCTTATGCTGACTTATGGCAACATACAACTTGCTGACTCAAAGACTACAACAAAGCCTCATCCTGAAAATACAGTG
Organism: uncultured Desulfovibrionaceae bacterium; assembly: GCA_964369535.1. Classification (GTDB taxonomy): domain Bacteria; phylum Desulfobacterota; class Desulfovibrionia; order Desulfovibrionales; family Desulfovibrionaceae; genus CAYJAD01. The sequence continues at coordinate 983 of CAYJHG010000114.1, read as the reverse complement.
CATGTTATTATGGTGGAAGGTAATGTGGACCAAAATGTAAAGTGGGAAACACATTTACAAAAAGCCACCCTTGAATTGTATGTTGACTTAAGCAAACAAGCCTTACAAAAACTGGCACCCGAAAACGCTACCACACAAAAATTACTCATTTGGCCAGAAACAGCCATGCCTTTTTATATAGACCGTAACCCAAATCTGAGCCGTGACCTATTACGTTTTATCAGAGAAAGCCACATACCGCTGCTGGTAGGAGCGCCCGGAGCCATAGTCCGAACGCCGCAACATGTGGATATATTTAACCGCGCCTATCTTTTTGACCAAAATGCCATTTTGCAAGACTTTTACGACAAAGAACACCTTGTGCCCTTTGGTGAATATGTGCCGAATTGGCTTGCTTGGAATTTTTTAGAGCCACTTTTGCAAGGAATAGGTACATTTACCATTGGCGAGCAAACAAAACCCTTGCGCATGGACAAGCTTGCCCTTGGCATGCTCATATGTTATGAAGGCATCTTCCCGCACTTGGCGCAAAAACGTGTCAAAGATGGCGCTAATATTTTATTAAATATTAGCAATGACGGTTGGTTTGGCGACTCTTCTGCCCCCAAGCAGCATTTGCAACTTGCCATCATGCGGGCCGTGGAACAAGGGCGTTTTCTGGTGCGCAGCACAAATACCGGCATTTCGGCCATAGTGGACCACAAAGGACGCTTTCTTTTGCGGGGCGCTCAATTTAAGGCTCAAAGTCTTATGGGAGAAGCAACCCTGCGCACTGAAACAACTTTTTTCCATAAATATTATTCCTTTATCCCATGGGTCATATTGACACTTGGACTTTTAGCCTTATGGTTTGGAAGAACTAAAAAAAGACCGCTGCGCAATTAATTGCGCGAGGGCTTTAGAGCATTGACAATAGTCAATGCGACCGAAAATCAAGAGTAGGCGCAATTTACTTGCGCCGTTAAGCGATTGATTTTCGTGCC
>CAYJHG010000113.1:0-5261 GCA_964369535.1 uncultured Desulfovibrionaceae bacterium | reverse complement strand
AGCGACGCGGCAATCCATAAAATTTTAGCCAAAAGATAAACATAGTAATATATTGATTTACTTAAAATAAAATTATATATAATCAACTCAGGAAATCGTAATATCTAAAAGTGATTATACAGGGCTTTTGACATAGAAAGCCAAAGCATAACATATGAAAATATTAAGAAAAATACTAGAAATAGATGAAGAATTGTGTGATGGCTGCGGACAATGCATTTTAGATTGTGCTGAGCATGCTTTAAAAATTGTAGATGGTAAGGTCAAAGTTGTTTCGGAGTCTTTATGCGATGGACTCGGAGCTTGCTTGCAAGGCTGTCCACAAGGGGCATTGCGCATTGTAGAACGTGAAGCCTTACCCTTTGACGAAGAGGCAGTTCATAGCTTGCAAAAAGCCCAAAATGACCTCAAACCCCCTTCACCTTTCAACACAATGCCAATGTCTTGCCCTTCGCTCAATTCCCAAAACCCTTCACCTTGGCCGGTAAAATTGCGCCTTGTGCCGCCCACGGCTCCTTTTTTATCCAAGGCAAGCATACTTTTGGTGGCAGACTGTGTTCCGGCTGTGCATAAAGATTTTGCATCATTGCGTAAAGGGCATGTGGTACTCACGGTTTGCCCTAAGTTTGAATCTTCAGAAGCCATACATGACAAGCTCACCCAAATTTTCGCAAACAATACCATAAATAACATACATACTGTGCGCATGGATGTACCATGCTGTAAAGGTTTACAAATTCTTACAGAAAATGTTTTGCAAAACGAAAAATCGCCCCCACAAACAAGAGCTGTCTTTTCCATAATAAAACCTTGAAAAAACATTGGACCGCATCTTCATATTGACTTCTTTCAATATGAAGTTTATAAGCACACCATGCTTTGCATGTGTGCCGCATATGTACGCGCAAAACAATGCAAATAACTATTTGATTTTTTTTAAACACAAGGAGTATTTTGGTGTCTCAAAAACTGCTCAGAATATTAATTCCGGTTTGCATGGTACTTGGTATTGCAACCCTCTGGTATTTAAATAATGCTGAAGAAATGAACTCTTCTGAAGCCCCTTTGGATGGTACGCCACAATCGTCTTTTGCCTTAAAAAGCACAACTATTGATTTACCCGCATTAAAAAATTTGAAAGTGCCAATGATTATAGATTTTGGGGCTGATGCTTGCATTCCCTGCAAAGAGATGGCGCCGGTTTTGGTAAAACTCAACGCCGAAATGCAAAATAAAGCTGTCATTAAATTTGTAGATGTGTGGAAAAGCCCTCAAGGAGCTGAAGGCTTCCCCGTGCAAGTCATACCCACGCAAGTTATTTACCAGGCTGACGGTAACCCCTATGTGCCTAAAAATGTAAAAGATATACAGTTTCTTACCTATTATCATAAAGACAGCAATGAGCATATATTCACCGTACATCAAGGCGGCCTCACCGAAGATCAAATGCGTCGCATTCTCAAAGACATGGGTACAGAATAATGGATAGTCTACTTGTGCAACTTTCTGAGCTTTTGCTACAATCCACATGGTTAGCACCATTTGTAGCTTTTTTAGCCGGAGTTATTACTTCTTTCAGCCCTTGCTCTCTGACAAGTGTTCCTCTCATAGTGGGATATGTAGGCGGTACGCACAGCCTAGACTCTAGCGCTAATACCCAAAGAGCCTTCGTGCTTTCGCTCATATTTGCTCTTGGCAGTGCGCTGACTTTTACTGTTTTTGGTATCTTGGCTTCGCTGGCGGGCGAACTCATAGGCACATCTGCCAAATGGTGGTATATAGCCTTAGGTTCACTCATGATGCTCATGGTATTGCAAATGCTTGGTATTTATAATTTTATACCAACAAATCATGCCTTTATGCACAACAAAAAAAAGGGCATATGGGGTGCTTTTGTGGCCGGTATTTTAGGCGGATTTTTTGCATCTCCCTGCTCTACTCCAGTGCTTATCGCGCTCATAGCTGTGGTTGCCGGCAAGGGTAGTCTTGCTTTTGGTATATTACTATTTTTATTGTATTCTTTAGGTCACGGAATTTTGGCTGTTATGGCTGGAACCTCTGTTGGTTTGGTGCAAAAAATCTCACAAAACGAAAAATACACACGTTTGAGTAAGGGCCTTAACATTCTTCTGGCCATATTATTACTTTGTATTGGATTTTATCTTTTTGATCTAGCTTTTAAGCTGTAACATCCCCTTAAGGATACACATCATGCAAACTTCACAAACAAAACCTAAAGTTGCCTTTGTGTGCAATCATAATTCTTGCCGTAGTCAAATGGCTGAAGCATTAGGCAAACTTTTAGCCGCAGACGTATTTGAAAGCTATTCAGCCGGAACGGAAATAAAAGATAGTATAAATCCTCAAGCTGTTCGGCTCATCAAACAAGAATATAACATAGACATGACTACAACTCAAAGCACTAAAATTATAGACAATATACCTAGCCCAGATGTGGTCATTTTTATGGGGTGCAATGTAAGCTGCCCACATCTTGTGGCACGCCGTACAGAAAATTGGGGACTTGATGACCCAAGCGGTAAAGACGATGCTACATTTTTACGAATAATTGAAAAAATTGAAAAGAACATATTGCGCTTAAAAGAAGAACTAGCGACATAAATTTATTTATATCTATTAAGCTTTTTGTTTTTTTAAATCGTTACGTCTATACTGTGTTTGTTGCGTAGCATTACGCTGCATTAAATAATACAACCAAACGTAATGGACGTTCTTGTGGATAAACCATGAAAAAAGCTCTCTTAAGTATTTTTCTTACTATTTTGATTTCCGTACATAATCCCTTGCAAAGTTATGCTGTTGAATTTAAAATACAAGGAGCTTTATCACAGTATTTTGAGCATGTTGACGGCGGAAGCTTTATGCGCACCGATCGCAAAGGCAATCATGTACATGGTCAACAATGGTCTGCGGTGCGTAATAATCGTGACTCTTTTGATGCAGCATTACGGTATTTTTTATATATAGACGCCATTGCTTCAGAAAACTTAAGAGCTCATTTGTGGATTGATATAGGTACACCGCGCTTTGGTCATGCCACATATGGCGGCACACTGGGCGCAGACAGCAAGGCCGCAGTAGGCATACTAAGTGCTTATGTGCAGTGGTTGGTGCCAAACACTAAACTCAACCTACGCATGGGCTTACAATCTATTTTTTTACCAGCCTTTGCCATGTCAAGCCCCGTTTTTAACCATGATGTTGCGGGTATTGTGGCCAATTATAGATTGAACGAGCATGTAGCTTTAACAGGTATTTGGATGCGCCCCTATAATGACAATTATAGCGGTGGCCTTAACTGGGCTACAAACGGCAATAATACAGCTAATGCCTATGATAATCTTGATTTGGGCTTTCTTTCCTTACCCATTTCTTATGCAGGATTACGCATTACCCCGTGGTTTATGGCTGGTGGTATGGGACAAAATACACTCCTGTTTCAACGTGGTGAAAACAATGTCATAGCTGGACCACTTCAAACAAATCCCAATCAGCATAAACTGTTAGCTGCATTTCAAATCCGTGATGGCATATTACCTGCCGCCTTTAGTTCTCAAAGCAATTATCCTTTGTCTAATAATTATACTACATTGTTATGGGGAGGAATTGCCAGTTCCTTTCAAAGTAATTCTCCATGGAATTTTGCTTTTGACGCTAGTTATGGCGCCGTTATAACCGATAAGGACGAACTCAATCGACAAGGTTGGTATGCCATGATTTTAGCTGAATATAAGCTTAATTGGGGCACCCCTGGTCTTTATGCTTGGTATTTTAGCGGCGATGATGGTGATATTACCAATGGTTCTGAACGCCTACCCTATCTTGACACCATGAATAGCGTACCCAATGCCTTATCCAGTTTTGGATACCGCGGTAGTTCCACAGTAGGCGGAGGTAAAGGTGTCCTTGGAACAAACCCCACATCTACGTGGGGACTTGGTTTCCGCTTAAAAAATATGTCATTTCTTGAAAATTTACGCCATACATTGCGTTTGCACTACTTTGGAGGAACTAATTCCCCAAAAATGGCCGATTATATTACAGGCAGAAAAAATGCAAACAATGGCACTCTTTGGAGAAATAATACAGACTTTAATAGCTTGGGCACATATTTAACCACAGCCGATACGGGCATAGAGCTAAATTTTGACTCTTTTTACCAAGTGACAAAACATCTCGAAATGGGTCTTGAGCTAGGCTATATACATCTTATGCTGCATGAAGATGTGTGGGGGCGTTATGGCAATTCTAGCCAGAATAGCTTAGACACAAAAGCTGCTTGGAAAGCCACATTAAGCTTTAAGTATACATTTTAATAAACTTTTAACAGGCTGTTAACACATTGTTTTTTGCCTGCGGCGGTATTACTTGCTTTTGGCGTGGCCTAGGTCTATAAATTATCCTAAAATATCATTTAGTTAAAATTATTGTGCAATTTTTTTTCGTTTAGTATATGCTTTCTTGCAAGGGACCCAAAACACGTTTTTAGTAATTTACCTAACATCCATCATACGAAGGAGCATTATATGAAAAAAGCCGAAAAAGTTGCTTTAGCCATGTGTAATACAATTTTATTATACATGGTTATTTTTTCTTGCATGGGTTTTACTCTCATTTTTGGAAATATACCCGAAGCTTTGGCAAAAGAAAAAAACAGCATGAATGTGGCTATTTCAGCAGATAAAATAACTCCCATCAAAGTTGGCAGTGCTATACCTGACGGCCCACTTCTTGATATGGATAATAAAGCCACAACCTTACATGCTGTTTTACAAAATAAACCCGCCGTACTTATTATTTATAGAGGTTCATGGTGAAGATTTTGCGCCTCGCAGTTAGCGGGGATAAACACACTGCTTCCTACTTTGCAAAAACGTGGATACACAGTCCTAGCCATCAGCCCTGATCTTCCTGAAGGCTTGCAAGCAATGCACAGCCATAAAAAACTTAATTTTCCTCTTTTTTCAGACAGTACATTAGAATTGACCGGTACTCTTGGTGTTGTCTATCACATGGACTATGCAACAGTTTCCACTTATCTCAATAAATATAATGTAAATCTTGAAAAAGCCAGCGGACAAAAGCACCATAATTTGCCTGTTCCAACGGTACTTGTCACTGATGCCAAAGGTATTGTAAAGTTTGTCTATACAAACCCTGACCACACAGTACGCCTTTCAAATGAAGAACTTTTAAAAGCAGCTCCATAAGCTTTTTAAAATTCCTTGCTTATGCCTTAG
>CAYJHG010000112.1:0-5279 GCA_964369535.1 uncultured Desulfovibrionaceae bacterium | reverse complement strand
TGTACTGCCCAAAACAACATGCCCACTAAAAGCCCCAAGATTGTTCCAATAAGAACTTCTTTAAGAATTATCAGACCATATGTAATATTTTTCCCGAATAAAATGTCTATATTTTGCTCTGGAAGACTGCCCAAAATATATGGGTGTAAAATACAATAAAAAGAAATGGAAACAGCCACACGTATAGTACCAGCAATTACAGATCCCCCCAAGAACGGAGCCACTTGAATAATCATAAATAGCCTTGGAGTACCAAGCAATATGGCAAGGAGATGGTCTGCCAATTGTAATTCTTGAAAAAGTATTTCGATATCCATAATGTTTTTTGGGGGTTATATATAAACAAGGTTTGCTATATAAGGCATTTATAATAAATAAAAATTTGAAAATATGGTTTGAGAAAATGATAATAACTCGGAACTAAGCCAGCCCCCCATCATAAAAAATGTTAAAATAACAAAAAATAATTTAACACCAAAAATCAATGTTTGCTCTTGTAGCTGAGTAACAGCTTGAATAAGACTTAGAATAATACCAACTAATGAAGCAACAATAATAGCAGGCAACGACAATATTAAAACAATATATAGACATTGAGTAGCTAATTGTATGGGAGTGATTTCCATATATAATCCTAATCTAAACTAAGCTTAAACACTGGCTGAACAGATATTTCCGGAGTCAGTTCTTGATATGCAATTACAGGTAAATTATAAAAATCAGCCTCAATAAGTCTGCGCACATAACGGCGTATATCCATAGAAACAATCATGGTAAGACGTTGTGAACTTTGTAAATTATCAGAAAGATGGTCTTTAAGATTTTGCAAAAACTTCTTGGTTACTGCAGGATCAAGTGCTAAGAATGCTCCACCAGAAGTTTGTCGTATGGATTTGCGTATTGTTTCTTCAAGGTTAGCATCTAAAATTACAACAGGAAGTATATTATGACCTTGAGAATACATATAACTGATCTGACGTTTTAGAGAACCTCGCACATATTCGGTAAGCATAATGCTTTCCTTTTCCTTGGGGGCCCATTCAATTAATGCTTCCAAAATGCTGCGTAAGTTGCGAATGGAAATTTGCTCTTGTATGAGTCTTTGGAATATTTCTGCCATACGTTGTATGGGCAAAAGGCGAGTGGCCTCACGTACAAGGTCAGGCGACATTTCTTCCATTTTATCAAGGAGATATTTTGTTTCCTGCATGCCTAAAAACAAGGAGGCATGCCTTGATAGCAATAAGGAAAGGTGAAAGGCAAGCACACGGGCATGAGACATATGGTTTATACCAAGACTGTTTAAGAGAGCTTCTTTGTCAGCCGGAACCCATAAGGATTTGATATCTGGTAAAAAATCCTTACCATTCACAAATGGTACATTGAGCAAGTTAAGATTTTCTTCTGTATCTCTTACAAAAAGCATATCTTTTTCAAAATATCCCTGAGATATGGGTATTTCGTTAATGTTTAAGGTGTATGAAATGCCCTCAAGATGTGGTGATTCACGCAAATTAATACCGGGAAAGGGCACTCCAAGATCATAGTATAATGTTTTTCGTAAAATAATGAGCTCATCATTTAGTGTCATATAATCCATAGACGAGCTGATTTCGTCTGAAATATCAAGGATAATCGGTACAGTAGGCACAAATTCGTCTTGAACTGTCTGTGATTTTGGACGGCTTTTTGATTTAATGGTGGGCGCAAGGGATTTGCTCACTTCGCCCTTCATGTCTGTTTCTTCCGGTACGCTTTGTAATTTCTTTAGGAGATAACCAAAACCTGCAATAATCAAGGCAATGGTAAACAACTGAATTTTAGGAAAGCCAGGTATCAAAGCGAAAAGAAAAATCAAACCACCAGCCATAATCAAGGCCTTGGGTTGCGCAAAGAATTGCTCGCCCACTTGTGTGCCGACGTTGTCAGTGGTGTCGCCTGAGCGGGTAATGAGTATACCTGCGGAAATAGATACAAGCAGTGATGGGATTTGCGAAACTAAACCGTCGCCAACGGTTAAAATGCCATAGGTTTGTAAGGCTTCTTCGCTGCTCATGCCATTTTGCGTCATGCCAATAATGGTGCCAGCAATAATGTTCACAACGGCAATAACCATGCCGGCAATGCTGTCGCCCTTAACAAACTTCATGGCTCCGTCCATGGCGCCATACATTTTACTTTCTTGGCTTACAACTTCGCGTCTTTTTTGGGCTTCATCCATGTCAATAACGCCAGCTCGCATGTCGGCATCGATGGACATTTGCTTACCAGGCATAGCATCAAGTGTAAAACGTGCGCCAACTTCAGCCACACGTTCAGCACCCTTGGCAATGACTAAAAACTGTACAATGGTGAGAATAAGAAACACCACCGCACCTACAACAAAGTTGCCACCAAGGGCAAATTCACCAAATATAAAGATAATTTCACCGGCGTCGGCTTGCAGCAAAATCAAACGCGTGGTTGCAATGTTCAAGCCTAAACGAAAAAGCGTTGTAAAAAGCAGCATTGTAGGGAATGAAGAAAATTCAAGAGCATGTTTTACATACATACTCATCATAAGCATAAGAAAAGACAAAGCCAAATTAGTCCCAATAAGCGCGTCAATAAGGGCCGTGGGCATTGGCAAAATCATAAGAGCAATAACAACAACTACCAAGAACACCATGTTTAGGTCATTGTGTTTTGTGATAGCAATAACGCTAGAATTAAGCTTTTGTAATATATTCATAAATTATCACTTATTTAAGTGGAATGAGAATTGTGCGATAGCGTTTTGAGATTCTTCATCTCGGCCTTCCATTTTCAGTGCTTTTGCAAACAAAAGATATATAACAGCGGTTTTAGATGATATATCCATACTTTGTAAAGATATATGCGCATAATGTAGAGCTTCGCGTGCATTATTTTTTTCTAAAGCAATAAAAGCAAGTGCCATATATAATTGTGGCTGCATATTTTCCTCTGGGCTTAGGGCAATAATAGCTTTATATGCGCGTTCTGCTTTATCCCAAAGGTTCATGCGTAAAAACAAATAAGCCAAAACATGCAAAGATGATACATCGTCTTGTGCAGAAAGGTCATAGCTCACTTTATCCTCCAAGCATCAAGTTGTAGTATGTACGCAAAAGACCTTCATTTTCGAGAAGAGGGTAAAGATCTTTCTTTAAAAAGTCTTGAACATCTTGATCTTTAGAGTTTTTATGCGCGAGGGCACAGCGTTCAAGGCTATTTGAAAAAACGTCACTGCGCACAATTTCTCCATTTCCCATATCAGGGCAAACAGCATCTTCCAACATACTTTTTGTATTGGACAAATTATAAACAGCTTCAAGACTTGTATCATAAGTACTAGGTGTAGCAAATTGCTTGGCCCCTGGGAGTTTATAATTGTCTTGATTTTCAAGAACGCTTTGAATACCAAGGTCAGGGTCAAATAAGTTAATTCCGCGCATAATACCCTCTAGTTTTTAATAATTTTTTCAAGTTCAGCAGCCAAGGTACGAATGGTATTTTCTAAGGCCGCCACTTGAATATCTGTTGTACTCATGGTGCTTACAAGCGTTGCCCAGCCGCCGTGAACGCCACCTCGCAAATCTATAGAATGCTTATTCAAATATGAGCATGTTTCTAGTAGCTTACGAGGAATATGTTTTTCAAATTCAGGATAGGGCAAGCTTAAGCATACAAAGACACGCTCTGTGGCTTGATCCTGCTCAATATGCAGGCGTCCAATATTTTCAATATCAATACACAGCATTCCTTGTTCATCCAAGCCAAGGTCTGCAATATCCATACGGTGGCCAAATTCTTGTATGACTCTCTCAAGCATATGTTATCCTTATTTTTAATCCAAGCTTGCAAGATATTCATCTTCGCGTTGAATGGCATCATCAAGGCTTGTTTGAAAAACATCCAAAATATTAAGAAATTCGGCATCACTGCCATATAATAAAATGGGAGTAGTACGCACAGCTTTTAACAAATCCTGCAAGAACAAAACTTCAAGTTCAATACTAGGTGGGCGCACTCCCTTTACAATGGCTTCAACATGTATTGTGCCAAGGTAACGTTCTTTAGATAAACCAAGCATATTTTTCAGCAAATCCATAGAAGTCATGGGGCAATCTTTTTGCTCGTGTACCGTTTCCCAGCGTTGTAAAACATCAGAAAAAATACTGTGTGCACTTTGCAATAAACGAACTTGACCTAAATTGGTAAAAATTTGTTCAAGATGCGCTTTTTCCATGCTTGGCTTATCCGCACCAATATCTACGCTAAGTGTATGATATAAAAAATCTATGCCTTCGGTTATGTCCAGTTCTTTCCAGTTTTCTTGAATATTATTAAACACATCTTGAGCACTTTGAAAATGAATAACAGTATCACGGTAAAAGTCGCGCAAAACTGTTCCATCAGCTACGTGCGCAAAATGGGAGGATTCAGTGGCACCTATAAGGCCGGTGCTAATGGCTTTACCGTATGTACCCTCCATGGCATGCAGGGCTTTTTTATAGATGGCAAGCTCTGCGCCAGTAGAGCCTGAGCTTTGCGTTTCCTTTTGAAGGTCTTCAATGGCGCTAAAAAGAGCTACCCATGCGTCGCTAGGGTCGTTAAAATGTTTTAAGGCTTGTTGTATAATCCAATCAGAGTCTTGGTTTTTATTAGCACGCAGGACATTTTTAAATAAATCAATTTGCTCAGAGTTGCCTGCCCTGTGCATCATCTCCTCATAAAGTTTTACTCTTTGTAAGTAGATGTCTTCAAGATGTTTTTTTTCTTTGCGTTCCTCAAGTTCAAATTCGTCTGTGGTATCCACAGCAAAGGTCAGCTCCTCGGCAGCGTCTGCCAAGAGCGACATTGGGTTTTTGACAACCATGGCCTTTTGACCCATAAACGTGCCAATTTGCTGTGTAGTTGAACTATGTACAGAGGATGTGGTATGCTGCACATTACTTTGTATACCAAAATTTACAGACATAATATCTCCCAAACTAATGCTTTATGTGCATAAATATCACGTTTTTTCATGCTACCATTTGTTTTGGTTATTTGCAAGCTATATGCCAATTAAAAAACCTGTATTCACACATAGGTAAAAAAATACAGGCCTTTGATGAACACATAAAGCTTTAAAAAAAGAACTATCTTTTAACTCACTAAATTTACATAGTTTTTCTCAACAGCTTTAAATTGATACAAAATATTATGTTGCAAAATATTGCTAATTTTACTTGCTCAAAAAGTACATTTATGCGATAATTGCACTTAGTTTTCTA
>CAYJHG010000111.1:0-5317 GCA_964369535.1 uncultured Desulfovibrionaceae bacterium | reverse complement strand
CATAGGTGGCAGAGCCAACTATACACGATGCGCCAAGTAAATTTTGCACAGAAAAACCTTCTCCAAGAATAAAGACACCAATAATCATAACTGTCACCGGTTCAAAGCTACTGACTATGGATGTAAGAGAAGGGCCAATATATTGCACAGCCTTTACTAGGGCCACTGTGGAAAGAACGCCGGTTACGAAGGCAAAAATTCCTAAATCTCCCCAAGTGGATATATTTGTAGGTATGGCAAAGCCTTCGTCCAACAAACAATATATATAGGAAAAAAAGCCTGCAGTACCTAATATGTACATACTGGTAACAGTTTGATTTTGCACATTAAGTCGCGCTACTTGTATGCCCATAACATATAATGCCATTTGCGTGGCTGAAAAAATAGTCAGTAGCATAGCAAAGCCATCTATGCGTACATGAGCATTGTCTTGCCAAGAAAAAATACCCACTCCAAGGCATATGACAAAAGCAGCCACAAGAGTTGAAGGGCGTAGGGGTTCTTTAAAAAACAAACTCATGCCAAGTACCACAAAAACCGGATAGCAAAATTGCACAGTGGCCACAATGCCACTGTCCATCATTTCAAGAGGAATAAAAAATGTGGCTGCTGCCAAAGAATACACAAAGCCTATGCCTAAAAATTTATATAAATCTTTTTTGCAGATGCGCAAACTTTGTCTGCTGCAAAGGCTAATGAGTGCGAGCATAAAGGCCGATAAGATAAAGCGGTAGGTAAGTATGCTAAAAGCGTCCATGCCCTCTTGAGACATAGGCATGCTAAAAAAGGGTATAAATCCGTATGAAACTGCGGATACAATAGCAAAAAAAAATCCGTGTAGCATGAGCTTCTTGCCTTATATAGGTTAATAGGTTGTGTTTAAAACTCCACATAAGGAGCAAGCTGCGCAGTCCTGTATTTTTGTGTGTACAGTTTTAGAGGCTTTAGTGCTAAACGGAAGAAGATGCAAGTGCTAATTTCATGTATATTGACTTTTGTATTTAAAGGATTTTTTGCCAGCATTAAAGATAAATTTCACATGGCATATATACTATGTTTTGAGGTGATTTGTACATATCCTTTGACAAAAAATTTGTAAAAGGATAGAGAGGTACGATTTTTTTTGCAATAGACTTTTTTTAATCTATTGAAGGAGTTTTTTTATGAAAGTGGCGAGTAAAATTCTTTTGCCTATGTGCGGTATTATCTTGTTAGGGATGATAGTCATTGCATATATAACCTATAACATGAGTTCACAAAATATGTACACAGCGCAGCAAGACTTAAATGGCATGGCTGTAAATAATACCATTTCTGAACTCAGCGGAATACATGAATTTAATGTGCTTAATGCCATTTCACTTTCGCAAACGGGACTTTTGCAACCCTATCTTGCAGGCACACCTGAAGAAGTGGCAGCCAATACTCAAGGCGCCATTGATCGTATTGTAAATATGCGCAAAACGTATAGTTATGCTATGCTCGGTATTATTGATACCAAGGGTATTACTTTACGCCATACCGAAGAAAACCTCATCGGCAAAGATTTTTCTAAGGATTTTATGTTCACTAATGCCATGCAAGGGCATGTGACGGCTGGAGCTCCATTTTTGTTTAACAACCGTGTTGTGTATGCTGTTTCTTCGCCTGTATATAAAACCGGAACCAAAGAAGTTATTGGCGTTGTATTTAACGTCACTTATCTTGACGACACATTTAGTAAGCGTATTCCCCTTGGAGAAAAAGGCTCTTTTATGGTGGCAGACAGGAATGGCTCTGTATTTTTGAGCAACAATCCTGCCAATGTGCTTAAATTGCAACTCAATGATACTCCTTGGGGCAAAGAAATTATGCAAACCAAGTCGGGGCATCTTGATTTTGACATCAATAATGAGGCCAAATTTGCCTATTTTGATGAGCAAAAAGACACAGGTTGGATTGCCATAGCTGCTCTTGACCTCAAAGAAGCTAATGCGCCAAGCCTTGTTATAGGCCAAAGAATTTTTGGTATAGCCGCTCTTGTGACAGTAATAATAGTTTTTGTAACGGGACTTTGCGTGTTAAATATGCGCAGGTCATTAATTATGTCTATGAAATTTGCTCAAGATATTGCCGATGGTAAACTTGATGCTGAAATTAAAAAAACTAGCAAGGACGAAATTGGAATGCTGGCTGAGTCTTTGCAAAATATTGCAAAGGTTTTACGCAGTATTATTGATGAGTACGCCCGTCTTGAGGTAGCCATTAAACACGGCGACCTTCTTGCCGAATCAGACGCTAAAAACTTTAAGGGTGATTTTGCAGACCTTGTTAAGGGCACCAATGCCATTATAGCAAGCTATATAACTGTTATTGATAATATTCCTTCCCCTGTGGTGGTGCTTAACAAAGAATTGCGGGCAAAATATGTTAATAAGGCTGGTGTGGCACTTGCCGGAGCAGAATATCGCGATAAGGCTTGCAAAGAATTATTTAATCGTGAAGACGACGCAACTCCTGCTGATGGATTACAAAAAGCTTTTGCCACTAAACAACCACAAAGAGGGGAAACTAAGGCACATCCTAAAGCAGGAAGCCTTGATATTGTTTATAATGCCATACCCTTACTTGATGAAAAAAGCCATGATGTTAATGCTATATTGCAGCTTGTAACCGATGTTACTGCCTTTAAGGAAACACAGCAAACCATTTTGCATGTGGCAGAACAGGCAACACAGATTTCTACGCAGGTGGCAAGCTCTTCGCAAGAATTGGGTACGCAATTAAAATATTCTGAAGAAACAGCCACTGTGCAAGCGGAACGAACCTCGGCCGCCAGTAATATCATGCATGATATGAACGATGATGTGAACACCATGGCAAGTATGGCTCAAGAAGCTTCTGAAGCATCAGAACAGGCAAGAAATGAAGCGGTTACGGGAGCTGATGTTGTTCAAAAAGCTGTAAAGAGCATTCAGGCTTTGGAAGATCAATCTGATAAGCTTAAAGACGGCATGGAAAGATTGAACAGAAATGCCAGTGCTATTAGTGAAGTTATTGTTACCATTGGTGATATTGCAGATCAAACAAATCTGCTGGCCTTAAATGCTGCCATTGAAGCTGCAAGAGCCGGCGAATCTGGACGCGGTTTTGCTGTTGTTGCAGATGAGGTGCGTAAACTTGCAGAAAAAACCATGTCGTCTACAACGCAAGTACAAGAAGCAATTACTACCATTCAAAACAGCGTGAGTGTGAGTGTTGAACAGGTAAACCAGTCGGCCATAGAAGTGCAAAAGACCAGTCAGCTAGTCAGTGAGACGGGACTTGTGTTTGATAGTATTAAGGATATGGTTGAGAAAACCACCTCGAAGGCAAAAAATATTGCCGCATCCAGTGTGCAACAAGCTGAGCACAGCCAAAATGTTAATGCCCAGTTAACAGAAATCAACCAATTGGCTGCGCAAACATCGATGACCATGCAAGAATCGTTAAATGCCATTGCAGAGCTTACCTCACAAAGTCAATCACTTCGTGAGCTCATAAGCACCATGCAAAAAGGATAACAATCTACTGAGGATTAACATCTCAGTTAATCAAGCTTAGGCTAGCCATAAAAACCCCCATGAGATTTCAACGTCTTATGGGGTTTTTTTGTGTATGGGTGTATGTCTGTAATTGTTAGAGACCTCTGCGCAATTCATTGCGTAGGGTCTCACGGAGCGTTGATAGCAATCGTTATAGGTGGAGCAAGGCTTAGTAATGTTAAAGCTCTTGTAAAATGTATTGTGCAAAGCTCTTTATCCATTGTTTCCTTGGCAACCCAAGAATTGGGCATATTCTGTAAGAATTTCTTCTGCTTTGCCCTCTTTGTGAATTTTGCCGTTTTTCATCCAATAAATATAGTCGCATTTTTCCACTGTAGACAAACGATGCGCGATGATAATAACAGTGATTTGGTCGTCAAGCCCTTCGATTGTTTGCATAATTTCACGCTCAGAACCGCCGTCAAGGGCAGATGTGGCTTCGTCAAAAATGAGTGTATGTGGCGAATTATACAAAGCTCTGGCCACAGAAACCCTTTGTATTTGCCCACCAGAAAGGCGAACACCTCGCTCGCCGATAATAGTATGTATACCCTCGGCTAACTCTTCAACAAAGTGCATGGCTGCCATTTGGCAACATGCTTTTACCCTTTCCTCGTCAATGTCCTTGCCCCAGTCAGAAAAAGCCACATTTTGTGCAATGGTAGCATTGAGCAAAAAAGTGGATTGCGGCACATAGCCTATGCGCTGCATCCAGCCTGCGCGTAGTTCGTCTGTCATGGGCGCATTGTCAATATAGATATTGCCAGAAGTTGGTGCGAATAAGCCCGTAAATAATCCAATAAGCGTGCTTTTTCCTGCACCGGATGTACCCACAAAACCTATCTTGCTCCCTTTAGGAATACTTAAAGTAATGTCTTGTATGGCATCTTTTTTTGTTATTTCTGTTTCAGGATAGCGAAAGCAAACTTGGCGCAGAGCAATATTGTTGTGCAAAGGACAAGGAGGGGCTTCTAGGCTTGCCGTATCGTCACGGTTTTGTATTTCGTTTATACGCTCCAATACAGGTGTAACAAAGGGAATAGCTCGTTGCGCCCAGATAAGGCTGCTTAAAAAACGATTCATAATGGGAAGAAGGCGCCAAGCCACAGCTGCCATAAGGGTTAGAGTGGCCACCATTTGGGCAAGGGAAATGTTGTAGATATTCATGATAACAACACTCACACCAAGCATGAGCATGCCCACTAACTCTAAAGCCAAGGAAGGCATGGGGGGCAACATTTCATATTTTGGCTGTAATGTGCAAATTTTATTCATTAAATTGTCACTGCTTCGCAAAAATTCAGCCTGCTGCCTGTAAATGAGAATTTCTCGAATGCCTTGCAAAGCAGGCAAGGTGATATTGTTTATTTCTAGTTGGGTTGCAGAAATTTCTGTATTGAGCTCATGCGCGCGTCTGCGTGACCAGCGGAAAAGATAAAAGGCAACGCTGCCTGTAGTGCTTAAAACAAAAATACCGAGCATAGGTGATGTTATTAAAATTCCTAATAAAAGCAATATAGTGATTGTAAAGTATGTAAAAAATTGTAATATATATACCATAAAAAGGGCTACATATTCGCGCCACACAAGGTGGCTTTGCAATACAGCCGTTTCTTGTTTTGTATGCCAAAGGTATGAGCCGTATAAATAGCCTTCAAAAAGCGTATAGTTAATATGTTTAGTCACTCTTTGGCTGTAACGACTTTGCCGCCAATACATATAAAGGTTCAAGACAAATTTGGCGGCAAGCAATA
>CAYJHG010000110.1:0-5349 GCA_964369535.1 uncultured Desulfovibrionaceae bacterium | reverse complement strand
ATCGCAAGCCACCACAAAACCAATGCAAGTGCCCTTATTTTCTACAGAGTCAAAAAACAACTCTCCTTGCATTAAATCCACCACTTGCTTACAAATGGAAAGACCAAGCCCAACACCCCCAAATTTATGGGAAATAGCCATATTAGCCTGTTGGAAGGGTTGAAAAAGATAAGCCTGATGTTCTTCGGCAACCCCTATACCCGTGTCTATTATAGAAATTTTCATATAACATTGATTATTGTTTTTATTAAGCAATTCTACTTGCAATACAATACTCCCTCCAGGCGGAGTAAATTTTTTAGCATTTGAAAGAAAATGTGAGAGAACTTGCTCCATACGCTGCTCATCAGAAATAATATAGCTAGGTATGCCCTCATCCACTTTCATTTTGAAATGCCATTCGGCATCTTCCAGTCCTTGGGTAACACGCTTAAGCATATTTTTAAAATGGAAGG
Organism: uncultured Desulfovibrionaceae bacterium; assembly: GCA_964369535.1. Lineage (GTDB taxonomy): Bacteria > Desulfobacterota > Desulfovibrionia > Desulfovibrionales > Desulfovibrionaceae > CAYJAD01. Next base: position 4,894 of record CAYJHG010000110.1, on the reverse strand, counting down.
GAGCGTATTGTAAGGTAACCTTTTTAGCTTCGATTTTAGACATATCAAGCACATTATTAATAATATCTAAAAGGTATGTAGACGAAATTTCGATTTTCCTTAAGTTTTCTTGAATTTTTTCTAAATCTTGTGATTCTTTTGCAATATTTACCATCCCCATAACAACATTCATGGGTGTGCGCATTTCATGCGACATGTGCGCTAAAAAATTTGACTTTGCTTTATTGGCAGCCTCTGCTTTTGCAGCTGCTGAAGAAAGTTCTCTGTGTTTATTACTTAAATTTTCGCGCAAGTGCTGGATGGTTTTGGCAAGAGTTCCCAATTCATCTTTGCGCTCAGCGCCATAAATTGTCTTTTGCCCATCAAAAGCTTGCTCTGCAGTAAAATGTGATGTCTCTGCCACGCTTTGCACCACATGCTTTAAGGGTTTAAACATAAACCTGTGACCCCAAAGTCCTATAATAAGAACAAACATTGTCAATAAAAAAATGGCAGGCCATAACAGGGGAGAAAACTCAGTTAATGGAAAAAGAGAATTGGCATTAAACAAGGTGATTACTGCCCAGTCGGTTTTTTCAATGGCAGCAATAGCGGCATAATGATACCCACTATGCGCAGGAAGGCTTACGATTTCTGGTTGTTCCGTTACTAAAAAATATGAACTTATGGAAGCAATATATGGATCAAGGAATTCATGCAATTCTTGTATAGGAAAAATGTCTTTAAGATGAGTGGAACTTTCATCCACCAATTTCACATCTTTTATATTGCTGTCCATTTGCACAATGCCCTGGCTGTCTATAATAATACCCCGTAAAAAAGACACATTATAAGCCTCAAAAGCTGAGTTCAAAACCTTATCAAGTGCAACTCCAGTGGCAATAATCCCTAATAATGCGCCATTGTCATCAATAACTTTGTGATTTATCCATACAAGAGTACGTCCTAAAATCTTATCCTTATCTACATTAAGCACATAATTATGCGAAGATGCCGCAGCCTCAAAATACCACCCGTCTTGAGGATTATCTTTATCTAAAAAAGTGACGGGTTTAAAATCCACGTATTTTGTTTGCAAATCAAAGCTGTACTCTCCTCCTGTGGAGGCAATGCCAAAATATAAAATACCACTATTCATTTTTTCTGCATAGCTACGCATTGTTGCATAAGCCAACTCTTTTTTATCTGGATTTTGTACATCAGCAAACCATTCTGTGATGACATCAGAACAAGCAATTTCCTTTATTTTATCTACATTTTCGACGAGTTGAGCATTAAAATAACTGGCTGCTTCAAAGGAATATAATTCAGCATAGTCTTTGGAAATATCTTTAACAAGCCCCATACCCACAAAATAAAAAGCTGAAAAAAGAATAGACAAAACTGCCATAAGAATAAGAACGTTGGCTATATTAACCTTAAATCCCATGTACCCTTTAGCTTTTGTAATTGCTAACAAAATTCTTTTTACCATGCTCCACCACTATAAAAAAACTATGCTATAAAGTCTAAATTCTTTTCACTTTTAGGAGAACTACCATATTTTATGTAGTTTTAAAATAGATTTTTTTACATTATTTTTGCGATAAAAATTTTAACTTTTCAAAAGATATAGCCATCTTTACTATGAGGAGCTGAGAAAGGTGATATGATGATTAAACTGGCACAATTTATTGGCAGAGGTCTTGATTTTTAAGAAGAGCGTTTAAGAATTATGCCGCATACGATTCACATCAGCATCCTCGTAAGAATGCAACGTATACAAGCGGATTTTGTTACTGCGTGGAAATTCACGCTTGAGCAAGATTTTCATAAGTTTTTTAATATGCTCGGTCGTGAGTTCTTCCCACGTTTCTTCATGAAAACCACGCTCAATCACGGTAAAGCTTTCGTCACCTGTGCGGATAATGGCTACAGAGCGGTCGCGCTTAAAGGTTCGCATATCAAGGCATTGCCCAAGCTTTAATTTGCTAAGCCGCCCCATAACAGTGGGGGTAATGGTTGCTTTATCATTCATAAGCGTTAGTTTTTACAATCTAGATAGTTATTACATGCTAGCGCTTTGTTACTCACATAGGAATGGGAATTTTTCTAAGGCTCTGCACAATTCTATTTACATATAATTGTGCAGAGCTCTTGAATATTAAGTTAAATCACATTAGCAAAAAATGGAAATTCCAGTTTGATATTTTTTGTCATTGATAATAATTTTAATATCATACTTACCGGAAAGACCTAATTTGCTTATATTTGTTTTTACTACGCGCTCATCTTCTTCCAAGAAAGCACCGGAGCACATGGCAAGGTGCCAACTAGCGGCAGTATTAATGAAGTAACCGTGTTTTTCCTTCCCTTCCAAAACAATCATAACCATGGAACCACGTTCATATAAGCCTTGCACCACAAACTTATCCACTTCTTCCGAAATGCTCAGCTCACGCTCAAGAGGAATAATTTCCATCACTTCTTCTACGTCGGGAATGGTGTCAAATGTGGGAGTTACGTCTAATTCACCAAGTATTTTCCCTTCACCAAAGGGTGCATTGTCACCATCGTGGTAAGGAGAAAGCCTTTCGGCACGGTAAAAATTACCGCTCACTTCCATGTCAAAGAGCACAACACCATTTTTTTCTTCCACGGTTTTTGAGCAAAGTTCTTCGTCAGCATTGGCAGCAGGATTTAAGAAAGCGCCTAAAGCATCGGAAGCATATCCATTTTTCCAACCAATACCACCGGAATGTATAAGGTAATGCCCTTCGTCATAATATTCTACATTGCATATATAGGGCGAGAAAAATTCTTGTCCGCGCTCTTTACCGTATTGCCATATTTGTTCTATTTCCATTTTATCGGTATCAATGCGGTAGCGCACACCACGAGAGAAGTTGTCACGATTTTTTATATATTTTTCTTTTACTTTGGCACGATATTGACCATTGTCAAAGCACATAATATCGCCGTCAGGGCATACTACGCAAGCGTGTTGTTCGTATTGCCAATCAAAATTTGCCACATCACCCACAGGTTTGAAGAAATACTTTTGCATATCTTCCGGCCAGCCCTCAGGGTCGCCAATAATCCAATTTAAAGTATTAGTTTCATAGTTAATATTTACAACAGCGTCTTGATGGCGGCCAGATAAAGTGATGGAATTTGTCTTTTTGTCATACCAAAGCGCATTATTGTGGAACCAATCATGAGCATCTTGAGAGCCAGAACCACCCACATCTTGAGGTAAAAACTCCTTAAAGTCCCAAGTGCGCAAAACTTGGCCGCTTTTGCGATCCAAAAGGGCTATCATGTCTTCTACAGTGCTTGTGTGAAAATCTTGGGTAAGGGCTAAAATGTTGCCGTCTTCCATTTCCCAGTGATCGTGATGATAATTGCCAGGCATACGGAATTCATTATAAATTTTACCAAGCAAGTTCAATTCCACAAGGCCAACACCATTATAAGGCATACGGCTATAACGGTGAGAACCTGTCATAATATGACCGTTTTTCAAGCGTTTTATGTCAAACATGGTATTAACAGTCAACAACCAACGTATATTTCCTTGATAATCATAGGCTGTGGGCAAGTTTTTACCGGCTGGCGTTAAAAACATAAAATCTGTGCCAAAATAATCAAGTGATGTCATAACATTGCGGCAACGGCAAATATCCGCGGGCAAAGAACCTGTTTTTACGGTAAAGGTTTTTTCCAAGCCATTATCAAGCTTCACGCTCACAAGATTAGCCCTATCTTCATACAAACCAACCACCGGTAAAGCATGAGAAGTGCCCTTAGGGAAATTGTGCACTATATCTTCACGCGCATGATTTTTGCCATGAATGGTCAAAGTGGGCGCGCAAGCAACGTCTGTTTTAAAAAGAATAAGTGCTGCCAATGGATTAATAAGATACGGATTAACAATAACATGGGCATCTTCAAGGTTTGGTTTTTCTTCTTCAAACTTAGCCAAAAAAGCGGCTTCAGCCTTGTTTTGAGCGTGGATAATGTGCTCTTCATAGGTGTATGATATAAATTTTTTCATACTATTCTCCTTAACTTTTATGACGTTTTATTAAAACAATACCGTGGCCATAGGCACACCGATAATGGATATGACTGCCAAAACAATAATGGAAGAAACAAAAGCATATCTTGTGGCAGTGCCTGTATCTATCCATGTTTTATTAGCGAAGAGCAAAGCTGCAAAAGGCGATGCTGCCGGAGTTACTGCAGCAATCATGGTAGTGAAGAAAAAGCAAGCCAATAAAGGAGCAGAAGGGAAGCCAAGAGCATTGCAAACAGCTATAAGTACAGGAGTAAAAATGAGACCAGAAGCCACAGAATTGCAGAAGTTTGTGGCAAGCATAGCTATGCCACAAGCTAAAATTACCAGAGGAATATAGCTCATGCCTTCCAAAAGTGCACGTAAGGAATATTCCATAAACACAGGTACATGAGTTGCAGGCTTAACCATGGCTGCCCCAAGGAATAAGGCCACAGCAATGAGCAAAAATACGCGCCAAGGAAATTTAGCACTGAATTGATCTATATTGGCAGCCGTAACGCCACGGAAATTAATAAATGTTAAAACACACACCACTATCATGGTGCCGGCCAACATATTTTGGGCAAGGAAGGCGCCAAGAGCAGAAGATTTGCCTAAAATACCGGGCAGCAACATATATAAGGCAAAAAGCCCGAAGAATAAGATAGTGCACTTTTGCTGCCAATTCATGGGCGGAAGTGGGTTACGGTTGAGTTCGTCAGGATTAAAATCGCGCAATTTGCTCACATCTACGCGGAAAATAAACTTCATGCTAAAAAGCAAGCAAGCCATAGAAATCATAGAAATGGTCAAACCAAAAAGCATAAAACTGGCATAACTGATAATGGGCACATT
>CAYJHG010000109.1:0-5403 GCA_964369535.1 uncultured Desulfovibrionaceae bacterium | reverse complement strand
ATGGCCAAAAGACTTACAGTATTATCTGGTGAAGACTTTTCAGCGTCTAAGGCTGCATCTATGTTGGTGAGAGTTGCTTCAGCATTGGCAAAAAAAATATTTTGCTCAAATTTTGGAGTTTTGTCCGCATCATTTTGAGCCACCAAAGCTAATTCAGCATCAGTAAAAATAGCTCCTGTGCCTGGTGCAGCTTGTAAGGCCTCTGTTTCTTGAACACTTTGAGCGCTTTGCGGGTCAGCGCTGATCATGGATGCATCTTGCTTGCTGGAACATGCGGGGAGCAAAAATGCACAAAGTACTATAATAATATGTAATGATGTTTTTTTCATAAAAGCATTATAAAATATCTTCACAAAAAGTGCAAGAACTCTTGACAACGCTTTATCTATATATAAATATGTGTATCGGATATCTAATATTAATAAAGTTATAAATTGGAGTTGCTATGTCATTTCATCTACATAAAGACAGTATCAAAAACATACAAGAAGTTTTGAGAGATGCATCAAGTCACAATCATCTTTATGGGCATGCGCATCATGTGCTTGTGTATATATCTGATAATGCAGAAGAATTTGCACAAGAGATATGGGTAGAATCGCCTTTTTTTGATGAGTTTTTTGAGTGCTTACAACAAAAACACATAAATGATGATGTTTGTTTTGCACTTTTGGAATGCCTCATAATTTTTTGTCGTGAAAAGCAATTAAGAAATTCTGCGCATTATGAGGCATGCGCGCATGTACAAGCTTTGTTGCAAGATTTTGAATGCAGTGAATTGTGGGCAGAGGAAGACAATACCCTGCTACATAAATGGTATTGGCATGAATTGCCAAGAATTTGTAAGCAATAAAAAAGACACGAGTTTTTGGAATTTGTTTAAAAGTATGATCTGCAGCTGTAGGTGATGCTTTTAAACAAATTTTAATAGGCACCTTCGCAGCGAATGACCACCGGTATGGTCCTTGCTAAAATCCAAATATCCATCCATACGGACCAATTGGTCACATAATAGCGGTCAAACCAAACCCTTTGTTGATAGCTTGTATGGTTGCGACCTGAAATTTGCCAAAGTCCGGTAATGCCGGGCTTTACTTCTGTATAGTCTAAATATACATCGCCGTAGCGTTCAATTTCGCTTTCAACAATGGGTCGTGGCCCTACAAGGCTCATATTTCCCATAAAAACATTTATGAGCTGGGGCAATTCATCAAGGCTTGTTTTGCGTATCCATTTGCCAATGGGTGTAATGCGTGGATCATTTTTTAATTTTTGTGTTTCTTCCCATTCCTGTTGCAGTTCTTCATTGTCTGCAAGGTATTTTTCAAGCACACTATCGGCATTGGCAACCATGGAGCGGAATTTGTAAACAAGTATTTTCTCCCCCCCTTGTCCAATACGTTCTTGGGTATACAGCACTTGGCATTCTTCGCCGTTTTTTTTCTGCTGCTTTCGTATGGAAAGGGCAATATAGGCCGCTAGGGGTGATAAAGCTATGGCTGCCAAAGCAGAGAAAAAAATATCAAACAACCTTTTTATACGTAAGCGGCGTAAATCTGAAAGGTTTTGGCGAACTAAAAATGCTGAACTTGTGCCAAGAACACGCGGCGCATACCAAAACTTGCGCACCCTTTCGTCCTTAGGGGGAACAATAAGAATGTGCCGGCATAAATGCACTACTTCTTCAAAAAAAGCTATGTGATCAGGTTCTTTATTGCCAGCAGAGCACCAAATAAAAAGAGGTTTATAATATTTTTTTTGCGCTTCTAAAATTTTATCAGACCATAAATGGTCATTGATATGAATGTTTAGGCACATCATGGGTCTAAGGCCACGAACGGGATTGTCCATAATTTCATCCCATGTGCACTGGCACTCAGCCTTGCTTTGCAAAAAAATAACAGCTCTGCTCCACCATGGCTTGTGGCAAAGTCTACGCCGCACAAAGCCGCGTTGCATAGGCACTAAAATAATAGAAAAAAACCATGCAGTCACTAAAATATACCTAGAATAGGCCACAGAACTTTGTGTCATAAAAAGAAAAACAAATACCATAAGATAGGTAAAAGACACAGCCGTAAAAATTTGTTTAAGTTCACGGTGAGCAGGTGGAGCTGGTATTTCGCAAGCGCCGAGCATGGCACTTATTACAGGGCCAAAAAGTAGAATGAAGCTCATGTAAAAATAGACAGATAAAGTGACATCACCAAAAAGAGCTCGTGTTAATACTGTAACAATAAGAACTAATTGCAGAGTAAGGGTGTCGCCTACAAGCAAAGCTAGCTGTGCAGGGTGTAGCGATAAATTTTTATGAATAAAAGGCAATTTCATGCAATTAGTACCTATAAAGAAAAGTTACAAGTCAAAAAGTCAACATTTGAAGAAATAAAATATCTAGCCATACAAATCAAGTATTAATTCTCTGCGTAGCAATGAGCTTGCTTTAGTGAGTGGGTTTTGGTACAAATTCTTCAGCTTAAAGTTGTTTTAGGTCGCAAATACATAACTTAGCATAAAGGAGAGTTCAGGATTATGAAAAAAACACTAGTATTAGCCATGTTGGCTCTAGTATTGACAACTTTCTCAGCACACGCTGCACAAAAAACGCTCATTAATGGCATTGATGCCAACTATCCACCCTTTGGCTACATCGACGAAAAAGGCAATCCTGCCGGATTTGACGTTGAATCCATGAATTGGATTGCCAAAAAAATGGGCTTTAAGGTTGAGCACAAACCCATTGCTTGGGACGGCATTATTCCAGCCCTTTTGGCACGTCAAATTGACATGGTTTGTTCTGGCATGAGCATTACTGAAAGCCGCAGGCAAATGGTTGACTTTTCAAATCCTTATTGGACAGTTTCTCGTGTGTTTATTGTGCCCACCGCTTCAAAGCTAACCCCTGCAGATATTTTAAAGCAGCCCATTAAACTTGGCGTACAACGTGGCACATCTGAAGCAGACGATATGCAAAAAGAGCAAAAAGAAAAGGGTTATCCCTTTGAGCTGCGTTTTTATGAATCTGCTCCTCTTATTGTAGAAGACCTCATCAATGGTCGTATCGAAGCCGGCCTTATGGACGCCCTTCCTGCCAATGATGCCATTGCAAAGGGTAAGGATGTCGTTGTTGCCGGCACCCATGGTAAGCCTGACCAATTTGGTGTTGCATTGCGCAAGGGCGAAGCAGAAACCCGTAAGCTTATTGACGAAGGGTACAAATTGCTCATGGCAGATCCACATTGGAAAGAACTGCAAGAAAAGTATTTGCAAAAGAAAAAATAAAATTAATTTGTAAAATCTCTGGCATGCGTCTTGGCTTAATGGTGTAAGGCGCATGCTAGGAAAAAAACACCTATGGAATCACTCAATATTGCTTGGAATGCTTTGCCCTATATTTTAAGCGGCAGTTTGGTCACCATTGCCAATGTGTGTATAGCCCTTGGAATTGGACTAGTTTTTGGCGTGCCCTTGGCCGTTATGCAAGTGTATGGGTCGCCGATCATTATGCGTATGGTGGCTTTATATGTGTGGTTTTTTCGTGGTGTGCCCATATTGGTGTTGTTATTTTTAGGTTTTGGCCTTTTTGTGACCTTGGGCATAGGCATTGAACCTTTCTATTTGGCTTGCATAGTTCTTGGGTGTACTAGTACAGCGTATCAATCTCAAGTCTATCGTGGGGCTATTTTAGCCTTGCCCCAAGGGCAATTACGCGCAGCCAAAGCCTTAGGCATGAAAGATAGAGCAGCCATTACGCATATTATTTTGCCCCAAGCCATGCGCATGTCCATACCCGGTTTTGCCAACGAATTTTCTATTTTGCTTAAAGACTCAGCCATTTGTTATGTGCTTGGCACTCAAGAAATTATGGCGCGTACTAATTTTGTGGCTTCAAGAACCCATGAACATTTATTGCTTTTTGCCACAGCCGGAGTGATTTATTTTGTTATCACTCTTTTGGGTATACGCCTTTTGCGTATGCTTGAACAAAAAATTACCGTGCCAGGCTATGCCGCAAGCTGATAATATAAAAGGATATTTATGACTCCAGTGCTCAGCATAGAAAATATATCTAAAACCTTGGGTGGGAAAAAGATTTTGGATAACTGTTCTCTTTCTATAAATAGGGGAGAACTTAAGGTGCTCATTGGGCCATCAGGTGCTGGTAAGAGCACACTTTTGCAATGTATAAACTGCCTCATCCCTCCGGATAGTGGGCGTATTGTACTTGAAGAAAAAGAACTTGCCATACACAATGCCGATGATCTTTGCGCATTTAGAGCGCGAGTTGGTATGATTTTTCAAGATTTTAATTTGTTTGACCATCTTACCGCCTTGGACAATGTGGCTATAGCTTTGCGCAAAGTGCGCGGTGAAAGCCGTGTTAATGCGCATGAGCGCGCCATGCAAGAACTTTCACGCGTGGGGCTTCTTGAGCGTGCAAGCCTTTATCCGGCGCAGCTTTCCGGTGGGCAAAAACAACGTGTAGCCATTGCCAGAGCTTTGGCCATGGATCCCAAGGTTATTTTGCTTGATGAACCAACTTCGGCTTTAGATCCGGAGCTTGTGGGCGAAGTGCTGGCTGTTATTCGCGACCTTGCACGCGGTGGCATGACCATGCTTATGGCAACGCACCAAATGGATTTTGCAAAAGCCTTGGCCAATGAATTTTTGTTTATGGAGCAGGGTTCTATTATTGAGCGCGGAACTCCGGCAGAGCTTTTGGCAGCTCATTCGCAAACACGCACCCAAGCATTTTTTACCAAACTTTCAGACATGGATAGCTAGGATTAGTGCACTATGTTTGATTTGTCATTTATATCGCACGACATTATACCAGCATTAAATCGAGGCCTTATGATGTCCATTGCCCTTATTGTGCCTTCGGCCATATTGGGTTTTATGGGCGGTATTGGTCTTGGGGTTGTGCGTGTTTATGCTTCTCCTCTATGGCGAAAGATAGGGGATTGGTATGTGGCAATTTTTCGCGGTGTGCCTTTAGCTGTGCAGCTTATGATGATTTATTATGCCTTGCCTAAATTGGGTTTATATTTTGAACCCTATGGTGCCGCCCTTGTAAGTTTTACTCTTTGCAGCACGGCCTACCATTCTGAATATATTCGTGGTGCGCTTTTTTCCATACGGCAAGGGCAAGTTCGCGCAGCTCACGCTCTTGGCATGAGCCGCTTACAAACTATTTTATATATAATTGTTCCACAAGCGGCACGGCGCGCTTTGCCGGGCTGTGGCAATGAATTTATTTATCTTATCAAATATTCTTCTTTGGCCTATCTTGTGACTTGTATGGAGCTTATGGGCGAAGGAAAGGTCATAGCGTCCACAACCTTCCGTTTTACCGAAGTTTTCTTGGTGGTGGGTCTTTATTATTTGGCTTTGGTCACTGTG
>CAYJHG010000108.1:4086-5429 GCA_964369535.1 uncultured Desulfovibrionaceae bacterium | reverse complement strand
CTGACGCGCACCTTCAATGTGAATGCTGTTATTTTTCATGCCCCATAGGTAGTGACGTTTTGCTAAAATAGCAATGGGAAAATGGAGGGATTTTTTAAGAAATTTCAGAGCGTAAATCAAAACCCGTATAAGTACTAAAACTCAAAAAATACACAGCCATGGCTATGGAGAGTTCAAAATATTTGCTTAAACTCTCTGCGTAATGTGTTGTAGGGAGTCTCTTTACTGTTTCAGTAAATTAGTTTTTTGCTACAGAAATAATGCAGTTTCAAAGTTGCCATTGTCCTAATGCACGTTAGCCAAAATGACTTTTCTCAATTTCCCAAATAAGAGTAGAAATGCCTATACAACGTACACCCAGTTTTTTGCATACTGCTGGTATTTTAATTTTTTTATACTAATGCTGCCATCTCGGAGGTGACTTTCACTTGTAACAACGGTACATTTATGAATGTATCCGTGTGCTATAATGTATGGGTCAGCCCTTAATGCCTCTAGGCACTCTTGACTTGGTATACCTGCTATATCCGAATAGGCTTGCAAAATTTCACTCAACACTTCATACGTTTCTGCTGTCGATACAAAAAATATATTTTTGTTATCTTTTGTCCATTTAGCAAGAGGGTCGTTACCTTGTTGTATTTCTTCAAACACGCTTTCAGGGATAAAAATGATATCGTCTTTTGCACAACGTAAGAGCCAATCCCAAAATTTTGGATACTCTTCCATCGGAAAAAGTCTATTTTTTGCATCGATTAGCACATTGGCATCAAGGATATAGCGCATCTATTGAACCACTTTTTCAAAACGAGAAAAGGGTATATGTAAAATACTTGTCAAATCACTAGGTGCTAATTGACCATTGTTAACTGCATTATCTAAGGTGTTTAGTAGTTTTTTTCCCAAATAAGACTTGAGAACTGTGTTAGGGTTTGGTCCGCTGTTTGGATTAGCAAGCTTTTTCTTGTTTACACTGCTTGCAATTAGGGCTTGATGTTGTAAATAATCTTCCTTAGAAATTACACCTAAGTCGAATAATCGTCTTGCTATGACTAAGGAACTCACTCCAAAAAACTTTCCATAGGTAAAGTAATCGTCAGCAGATGCATTTACTTGATACATATTTAATAATTCATCTTTAGGGACAAGGTAATCAGCTGCAACCGCATTACATAGTTTTTCAATTTTATTGTTTGTAGGTATATTAACATCATAATTACCCAAAACATTAATACCTAACAGCAGATGACAAAGTTCATGGATGAGAGTGAACGACTTAGCAGAATCAGAATCATTAGAATTAATTATAATTATAGGTGCCAATTTATCAGAAATAGCCATCC
>CAYJHG010000108.1:0-4076 GCA_964369535.1 uncultured Desulfovibrionaceae bacterium | reverse complement strand
TCTAAATAAAGCGTCGGGTTTAAGCTGTTTACGAATTGTCTTTCTAGGATTTAAGCCAAAATACTTTTCTATAAAAGTTAATAGGTCTTCTTTCCTACGAGTTTTTTCACAAGAGCCGATGAAAAGATATGGTGCTTGCCCATTGTCTTTTGCAATAGCAAGCAACTCTTGATACAAGTTATATATTCTACGCTTTAATGCTTGGAAACTAGGGCTGTCTGTTTTTGCAGCAGTAAGTGTTACGCGGTAGTCCACAAGAAAATCATTTTTAGGCGGAGGAGAAGGCAAGAAAAAGGTTATAATAGGCCGTCTGTACAGCTTAGATAGTCTTTCCAATATTGATTTACTTATATTTCTAGTACCATTTTCAATAGCATTTAGATGTTCTGGAGCAGAAAGTCCTATATTTTTCTTGTTTTGTTTTACAGGCTTAATTTGGGCGTATTGAGCAGCTTCAGCCAAAGTAAATCCTGCTTCATCACGAGCCCACTTAAGTATTTGTGGATTAATTGGAAAAGTCTTTTGTTTTTTATTCATAATAGTTCTTGATTTTACAAATTTCATATCTATTATATCAACCATCTACCATTAGACGCATTTTCCGTCAAGTTTTACAAATTTTAAGAAACGTGAAATAATATTTTTTTTTACCTCATACCCCTCGCCGAAAACCCCAGCCGAAAATTTGACGGCACAAAAATTGCATTTCCTCTGACACAGAACTTTTATGGCAGCTTTTGCCTAAAGTTTAAAAGTCTTCTGTAAAAAATTGAACAGACTGTTCAAAAAGCGTAAGATGCTAGGAAGATGATTTTTTTGAGGAAGCATAGGGCTTTTATGGCCCATGCAACGAAAAAAAATTATATGACACCGCAGATTACACTTTTAGGACAGCATGTTAAGGGGAAATTCCATGTACCAACGTATACACGACGCACTACTTCGCCAAAAACAAGCCATGACCTTACTTGTGGAGCTTATAGACGAGGAATATGCTTTGCTGCGCCAGCGCAATACAGACGGCGTGGTGGCCTTGGAATTTTCCATTCAAGAGCTTATTAGGCAATTGGCCAAAGAAAAGACGGAAGTTATTGCCATGCTTGATGGTGGCAAAGTACGCCACTATGTAGAGCTTTTACCCCCTGAGCAAGGCCAAGTTTTGCTTGAATATTATCATGCCATCGACAAGGCTGAACAGCTTTCTTCGCGTAATGCATCGCGCAATGCCCAGCTTTCTTTAGCTTTTTTAGATCAAAGCCAAAAGCTTATGCAAGAATTGCACTCTCAGATTATTCCTAAAGATACCACCACCTATGGTAGACGCGGCTCCATTAAAAACTACGGAACCCAAAAGCCACAAGCCGCGCTCATTTCGGGGAGGTTATAGATGAGTATAAATCACCTCTTTAATATAGGCCAATCGGGCATACACGCGCAACAAAGCACCATCAATGTCACAGGTAATAACATTGCCAACGTGAATACCCCCGGCTATTCACGCCAATATGTGCAACTTGAAGACGCCTATGCCCTAACCACCAATCCCGGTGCGCAGCCCATGGGTGTGGATGCGGTGCAGGTTTTGCGTCGCTTTGACGAATTTGTGGAAGTTTCTTTTTTAGATAAATCTACCGTGGCTTCACGCTGGCAAGAACAGGCCACCACCATGGCCTCTGTGGAAAGTATTTTTAATGAATCCAATCGCACAGGCATAAGTGGTGCCATGTCTTCCTTTTTTGCGGCTTGGCAAGACCTTGCGGCTTATCCTGATGAGGCTTCATATCGCCAAGATTTGCTTTCTCTTTCAGATGACCTAACCCTGCTTATGCGACAATCTTCTGAAGATTTGCATCAAATCCAAGAACAAATGGAACACTCCATTGCTGTGGATGTGGACAGGGCCAATGAACTCATTGAAGCTATTTCAGATTTAAACAAACAAATCAGCGCCAATACCATTGATGGCATAAGTAATCCCAATGATCTTTTAGACAGGCGAGATACGGCCATTCGTGAGCTTGCCACCATAGTGGATATCACAACTCAATATGGCGATGGCAATACCACCACCATTCGCTTGGTCACAGGCCAGCCCTTGGTACAAGGGCAAGAAACCTTTTCCTTAGAATTTATGGGCCCCATGTCTGAAGAGCACATTAGACCCACTTCTGATTATACAGGCGAAGTAATTTTTGACGGTGAAGATTCCTATGAATACACTGTAGAAATGCTCAGCGGCGGCGATGTGGGTGATGATCCCCCGCCTTCTTACCGCGTTTCCCTTGACGGTGGCAAAACATGGCTGCGCAATGATGACGGTTCAGAAAAAGTTTTCAACGTTACCGATGCGGATAACAATGGCGAAATTGACCCCGTACAAGTGAATGATATAAAAATTTCTTTTTCCGAAGGGAATAATTTTAGCGAAGGCGACCGCTTTACCATCATACCCAAAAATGCTTTGTACTATATCGAACCCACACGCGGCCCCTTAAATATCACTCCACAAGCTTTTTTTGATGGCACAGAAAACCAAGACCGCGTCAATGGCGGATCGTTGGCGGCATATTTTTCCGTGCGTGATGACCATGTGGGACGCTATCAAGACGAACTGGACGCCGTGGCTAGTACACTCATTTGGGAAGTGAATAAACTGCACAGCCAAGGTGCCGGCCTTGAGCATGTGAGCTATTATGACGGCACACAATTTGTGGGCGACATTGAAATCCCCTTAGGCACGCCACAAAGTGGCCTGCATTATTATGACGAACTTACCGCCGGTAATCTGCAATTCAATTTTTATGATGCAGATACCGATACGTATTTAAATACTATCAACTTAGATTTTGATAATGCCACTGCCGGCGTGCAAAACTTTGACCCCAACACGCACAGCTTGCAAGACGTGGTTACAGCTATCAATACTGCTGAAGGCACAAAAATCAGAGCCAGCATTGTGGACGGCAAATTAAACATTGAAAGCACAAACCCCAATTATACATTTTCTTTGGGAACCGACACCACAGGTCTCATGGCCGGTCTTGGTATCAATGGCTTTTTCACCGGCACAGATGCTACAAATATTGCCGTCGATACCGAATTGCATACTGACCTTAATCGCATTGCCGCAGGCTATGTAAACGGGCAAAATGAACTAAACCCCGGCGACAATGAATTAGCCAACGACATAGGCAATCTATTAACGAAGCCAGTGTCTGTTTCCACACCATGGCGCCATGAAAGCAATCAAAGCATTACAGAGTATTACAGCGCTCTTGTTTCTAAAGTTGGTGCTGATACTCGCACGGCCAATACCAATGCCGAATATAACACTGCCCTTGCAGAAGATCTTTCTATACAACAACAGCAAGTTTCCGGCGTTAACCTTGATGAAGAAATGGCCAATCTTATTCAATTTCAACATGCCTATACGGCGGCGGCCAAGCTCATCACCACAGCTGATGAAATGCTGCAAACCTTGCTTGGCCTTAAGCAATAAGGAGGCATTATGCGCGTTACCAATAGCATGATTTATGGCAATGCCTTAAGCCAAATGCAATCTTCCTTGGCGGATTTTATGGAATCCAATATCCAAGGCGGCACTCAAAAGAAAATTAATAAGCCCTCGGACGATCCCGCAGGCGCTGCGCAAGTTTTAAATATACGCGTTGATATTGCAAGCACCGTGCAGTATCAAACCAATGTGGACACAGCTCGCGGCTGGCTTGAAATGACCGATGCTACTTTGCAACAAGTAAGCACCACCATTACCAGCATCAAGGCCTTGACCGAACAAGCGGCCACAGAAACCATGACGCCGGAAAATAGACAACAAATTGGTTATCAAATTGAAGAACTTTTTGGCCAATTATTAAACCTTTCCAATCAAGAATTTAATAATAACTCCTTATTTGCCGGCCATAAATATGGGGAAACAGCCTATGAAATGGGCTTAAATGTTTCCACCACCGACCCCGATTTTGATAAGGCCGGAGTTTCCATAAGCGGTTCCAGCGACACTTCCATGGCTGTGCGTTTTTTAAGCACAGGCACTGTGGGTGTGGACGCTTTGGATT
>CAYJHG010000107.1:0-5431 GCA_964369535.1 uncultured Desulfovibrionaceae bacterium | reverse complement strand
CAATAAAAAGCACAGGCAAGGTGCTCTTGCCCATATTATTCACCAAAGAATTCACCCCAATGGCCGTTGCCGCAAGCCCCATGGCTTGCATGAGGGTGTTACTTTGTTTTTCGCTCAAACCCTTTTTGAGACCGCACCCCACCAAGGTACCAATAACAATGGCAGCGGTATTAGTATATGTTCCTAACATGCTTTATTCCTAAAATTTTATTCAAGCTCTCCGTAGGAAAACCCGTGAGCACCTATACAATGTAGCAGAATAGAAGACAAGAAGTTTAATAGACTATTAGTTTTAAAGACTTTCTGCACAATTACGCAGAGGTTATAAATAAAATACCCCACAACTACCAAGACGTTATGGGGTATTTTTTCGTATTTTATGACAATATATTTATATTTTTTCCACTCAAGACTTCAATGCCTTTCTACGCTTGGAAAGCAAAAAATATGCAGCAATAATCACAGTAAGAACAAAGAAGGACAAAGATATGGGACGAGTTAAAAATATAGTAAAATCATTGTCTGACAAAACTAATGATTGGCGCATTTTATGCTCAAACATATCACCCAGCAAGAATGCTACAAGAAAAACTGGCAGATTAAATTTAAAGCGAATAAAAGCATAGCCAAGCATACAGCTTATAAACATAATTTTAAAATCAAAAGTAGAACCGTGCGCCACAAAAGCACCTAAGGCGCAAATAGGCAAGATAGTCGCAAACAGAATGTTTGGCTTAATAGCTGTAAGTTTATGCGCAAAAGAAATGGCTATTCTTCCAAAAATGTATGTGAAAACATTACTTAACAAAAGCACTGTAAACAAAGCGTACAGCATAGGAGCTTGTCTTTCCATAAACATGGGGCCTGGCGTCAGACCTTTGATCATAAACCCGCCCAAAATCAATGCGGCTGCTAAGTTTCCTGGAATACCAAGCGTTACAAGAGGCACAAGGTTTGGCCCATTCACCGCGTTATTTCCCGCCTCAGCAGCAGCAACACCTTCAGGAAAGCCTGTGCCAAATTTTTCTGGAGTTTTAGAGCGTCTTTTAGCCACTACATAGCTCAGATATGATGCCACAGTGGTACCTATGCCGGGAAGAATTCCTATGGCCGACCCGATGCCGGTAGAACGTAAAATAGTTGGAAAAAGTTGCTTATATTCTTGCCAAGAAAGACGTTCGTCTGCACGCACACCCGTATGAATTGCCATGCGTTCATCGGCACTCTCTCCACGATATTTTTTAGCAAAACTCACTTCCATTTGTCTAAACAGTTCTGAAAGAGCCAAAAGGCCAATGGCCAATGGCATTAAAGGAACACCATCTGCAAGCTCTAAAAAGTCAAATGTTAAACGCTGTGAACCGGTTTCTGGATCAAGCCCCACACAAGATAATAATAATCCAAGACCTGTAGCTATAAGTCCTCGCATGGGGTCTTCGCTGG
Organism: uncultured Desulfovibrionaceae bacterium; assembly: GCA_964369535.1. Classification (GTDB taxonomy): domain Bacteria; phylum Desulfobacterota; class Desulfovibrionia; order Desulfovibrionales; family Desulfovibrionaceae; genus CAYJAD01. The sequence continues at coordinate 3,988 of CAYJHG010000107.1, read as the reverse complement.
CAGCTAGTGCAATAAGGACTAAAGAAAAAAAGATAATCATGGTATATTCCGGTGGGCCAATTTTTAAAGCCAAAGTAGCCACCGGTGCTGCTAAAAACATGAGCATAAGATCTGATAAGACATCAGCCGTACACGAAGCTGCAAGTGCAACAGATAAAGCCTTTCCCCCTTGCCCTTTTTTAGTCATGGGATATCCATCAAGCGTTGTAATCACAGCATGTGGTGTTCCTGGTAAATTAAAAAGTATTGCAGGAATAGAGCCGCCAAAACCATCGCCTTTTGAAAGCCCCATAAGCATGGCAATACCGGCTATGGGCCCAAGGTAAAATGTAAAGGGTAAGAGCAAGGTGATGGCAATATTACCACTTAATCCGGGAATAGATCCCAAAAGCATACCAAAAGCTACACCAAACATTGCCCAAATGATGTTTTCAAATTGAAACACCATTTGCATTCCTTCTAAAAGATGTTCTAACATGTACTCTCCCTACAAAGCATTACAACAAAAGACCTGCTGGCAATACAAACTTAAGAAAACGTTCAATAATCACATGAATTAGCGTAAGCACAACAACAGGAATAAATACCAAAGTTTTCACTTTTCTTATGCCAAGAAATAACAATGTTCCTACCATGATAACCAAACTGCAAACAAAAAACCCCAATACCGGAATAAGGAGTAGATATATAAGATACATAGCAGCTAAAAAGGTTATTTTTATAAAAGCTTTGCGCTGAGATTGTTTCACTAAAGAACTTTCATCATCTATTTGAGGGCCAGATCTACGCAAAATCAAGCCCATAGATGGCAAAAAAGTAAAAAACAGAATAATTTGAGGAAATACCTGTTGCGATTCACCCTTAATGTAGTTGGGAATAAGATAAAGCCATCCAAAAATGCAAAATACAACAAGCAAGATTCCAACCAACCTATCTCTGTGCATAATGCCTCCTCTTTTCATGGAAGAGAACATATCAAAATATGTTCTCCTCCCAGATTGCACAGTTAAGGTCGTATATTTTTATAAAATAAACGACAATTATTTCTTAATAGCTTTATTAAGCTCTAGCAATTGCGGTACGCTCTTTAAGGCTTTTTCTGCAGTGTCCTTAAAATCTTTTGCATTAAGATAACGTGGACGAGATCCCATTTTACGCAATTTTTCAAGCACAACTTCATCTTCCATGGTTTGCTTTAAAGCATTACTCATTTTTTCTAATATAGCAGGAGGAGTTCCTTTAGGAGCTAAAATACCATATTCGCTAAGCACTGGATATGGGTAACCTTTATCTACTACGCGCGGTACAGATTCAAAACCTGGAATTTTGTCATTGCTCATATCAATAATAACTTTAGCTTTGCCTGCTAAAGCACCTTGATATACAGCAGTTCCAACGCCTGTTTCAGCAATATCTATGTGCTTGCCAAAAAAGTCCGCAGAGGCTTCGCCTCCACTTTTATATGCAACAAGGCGCCATTTTAAACCTTCTTTTTCTGCCACATGGCGCAACACCTCTAGGCTCCATAAACCACCGCCAAAGCCGATGCTCACTTTATTTGGATTTGCTTTAACATAAGCTATAAACTCTTCCCAATTGGAGTAAGGAGCATCAGGTTGCGCAAAAAGAGCTCTTTCATGAGGCAAAAACCCACCCACAGGATCAAAATCGTTAATGCTTAAGGAAATACTGTCGGAGAAAAATTGTGTGCTCAATGGCTGCGTGGTTGTGCCACTATAAAAGGTATATCCATCAGGCTTAGCGCGTGCAACAGTTTGCATACCCAGCATACCACCAGCTCCTGCCTTGTTTTGGACAACGAGGGGCTGACCTAAAATGCTTTGCATCTTATCTGCCACAATACGAGTAGTTAAGTCAGACATACCACCAGGAGAATAGCCAACAACTATTGTTATAGGTTTTTGTGGCCAGTCTTCAGCAGCAAATGCTGGCAGCGTACATAAGCCAAATAACAACAACAATAATAATGCTACACGTTTCATAATTCTAACTCCAACATGTAAAAAGTAAAAAAACGCTTTATTTTGAATACTTGCTATATATACAAAACTCAATTTAAAGCCCTCCAAACAACCTTGCATATATTAAAAATTATTTTACTATATGCATAAAACCAAAATTATATATTATATCACTTTGGTACTAACTAAAACATTTATTTTTCTATAAATATTGGTGAACTCCATGCTGTATGCCCATCTTCTTGCAATATTCTGATCCAATAAGCATTTGAGCCATCATCATTCTTTTTCAAGTTTTTAAATGTATATGAGATATTGCTTGCTTGGATAAATTCAGCAAAATTACTGCAAGGCACATTGGCTAGGTTAAGTTCTATTTTTAAATTTTCGCCACCAGCTGGTATAATTGTTAACTCTTCTGTTATGCTGGAAACGTTAATAGTAAAATCTTTTTGTGCAGATTTAAATATCAACTGCGTGTTTTCATCAAAACTCAAGTCTAAAATAACACCGTCATAATCACCTGAAGTATTCGAAGTCCACTCTATATAGCTTTCTGTACGTTTTTTTATACCTTGATCTTTTCTGTCAAATGCGTACTCAGTGGCATCTAAAATTTTTCCTCCCACTATTTCTATGCTTCCATTCCAGCCGGCAGCCTTTCTTCTTGTTCTTGCCCGCAATCCCGCCCACGCAACACGAATTTTTTTAGAATCCTTAGGACGCAAATTTACATGCTCAATTTTTTCTTCCCAGTTATACAACTCAATGGTATCTATGGGAGAATTTCCTTTTACAGTGACCTGCATTTCTTGAGGATTTAGCCCTTTAATATCTTCTCCCATATGATGCCCATCAATGCTAACATCTAAAATCATTCTATTAAATGTTGTAGCATAGCAATGCCTTGCCTTTAAGGCATTCCAGACATCATCCCTATTAAGGCTTTTTGCATAAAGAGCTGTATAACCGCTGCCAACTTCAAAAGAAGATATTTTACCTTTGCCGTCTTTGCTGAGTGGATATGACATGCCCGGCCTGCAAGTATGGTCATCACTAGCTGAAATGAAGCCTACTTTTTTCCTGGCTTTCATAGCATCCATGATGAACCATTCAAAAGTACCATGATGAGAGTGCACCTCAATGACAGGAGTAAAGTTTAAATCGTCAAATTCCAGTGTACCGTATCTGCCACCAATATGAGGAATGAGCATAACATCATTCCTACCCTTGATTTTTTCTAGCAATTCAGGGATATTATATGCATTATTTTCAATGTTTACATTTTTAGGGTCTACCTGCCAGTTACTGCTAGGAAAAAAGTCTTCGCTGTCGTTTAGAAAATATACATTATGATCTCCACCACTACCGGTCATACCTGACCATTCATAGCCTAAAAATACCACAAATTCGTTCGGATCATGGTATTTTTTTGTAGCTTCGCGAACATCATTCCAGATGCTATCATCTACTTGAAAGTCATTTCCTTGCCAGCCTGTAAAATCAACATAGGCACTGTCGCGCGCAAATTGGAAATACCTATCTAGGCTTCCTGTTCCTATGGTTGAAGATGTTTGTCCGTGCATATCCCCAATATAAAGATTTTTCTCATTATCGCTTATTTCAAAAGGATTGCTCAAATTATAAAAAGCACTTTTTTGCCCTTTTACTTGTACATAGTACACACCATTTTGTAATGGCATATCCAATTTATATCTGAGCAAACCTTTAAGCGCTGAAGTCATAACAAGTTTTTCACTTTGCAGAATATTTCCTTTTGCATCGATTAGGTCAAAAGCAATTTCATCTTCAAAGCTTTCAGAAATATTTCCATAATTATCAATAGCCCGTATTAAAATTTCATTGCTGCGATTTTTGTCAAATGTGGAACGAGCAACAGCATGAATCTCGCAAGCATCACCTGAATACACAGGAAAAACTATATCGTTAGGCACTCTTTCATATTTTCTTGTGCCATAGGGATCAGCATATACACGAAACTCATG
>CAYJHG010000106.1:0-5438 GCA_964369535.1 uncultured Desulfovibrionaceae bacterium | reverse complement strand
GTCATAATCTGTTAAATCCAATTGCTCTAAAGCTAAGGGCATAAGTGGCAGATATTTTTGGTAATGACGCGTGGAAAAAGGCAATTTTTGAATAAAAGTTGTATAAATATTATGCTTTTGCAATACCGGCGACAAATTTTTTCTGTCGCATACATGTGTAAAAATATCCGCTTGCGGATACATGCGGCACAAAGCCTCCAGCACTTTTTCGCCACCACGCATATGCACAAGCCAAAAATGGATAATAGCTACCCTTGGTGTGGTATTTTTCTTTTGCATATCTTTATTCACTGTTATGGGCATAAATTTTTTAATCTATTGGAATGCCTCTGCTATCAGCCTGTTGAAAAAGTCGTTTCAAGCAAAATATTTTTTAAACAAACCAAAATTTTCATCCTTCGCAGGCTGTTCAAAAAGTGTAAGATGCAAGAAAGATTGCTTTTTTTGAGGAAGCATTGGGCTCTTATGGCCCATGCAACGAACAAAAAGTAATCTGCCGACGCAGATTGCACTTTTTCAACAACCTGCTATACCCAGCGTGTGCATTGGGGCACATCCTGCTTTTCCACAGCTTGCAAGAGCTCATCAGGCTTAACACAAGCAACACCCACATGCTCAAGCACCAAGCTTGCGGCATAATTTGCTAAAAGACAGGCTTCCATACTTGGAATTCCCGCAGCTTTGGCAAGAGCAATGGTGGCAATAACCGTGTCACCCGCACCGGTCACGTCAAACACAGCCTTAGTATTGCTGGCAATATTCCACACTGCACCCTCTTCGGTAAATAAGGCCATACCCTCGCCCCCAAGGGTAATGAGCAATTCTTTGCACACGCACTTTTCCATGATGCGCCTACCTGCTTCTATCACATGCTCGCGATTTTCTATGTCCATACCGGCTAAGGCAGCGGCTTCTTTTTTGTTAGGCGTCATAAAACTTGTGCCCACATACGATGCGGCATTGCGTGGCTTAGGGTCTACTAAAATTTGTGGGGGCGTGGGCATATCTTTTATAATTTTATGTATATGCGCTGCAAGCTCAGGCGTGAGCAAGCCCTTGGCATAATCAGACAGCACCAGCACATCGTGCATGGGCAAAAGCGCTTCTAGGGCGTGGCAAAGTTGCTCTTGCTCTTCAGGCAAAGGAACAAGGCCGTCTTCACGGTCAAAGCGTAACATTTGCTGGCCTTGCGCCATAACACGGGTTTTGGTAATTGTGCGCCTTTGTGGCGTTTGAAATACGTGGGCTGCAATATAGGCCTCTTGCAAAAGCTGCATGAGTTTTTGCCCATCATGCCCACTGCCACAAAGCCCCATAAGTGTTGGTAAACCGCCAAGGGTGCGAATGTTGCGCGCCACGTTGCCGGCACCGCCAAGCATATATTTTTGCGCCTTTACTCGCACCACAGGCACAGGGGCTTCGGGAGAAATTCTTTCAGCTTCGCCTTGCAAATACACATCAAGCATTACATCACCAAGAATAAGAACTTTTTTACCCTTAAGCTTAGCAACATCTTCTAATAAACTTTGTGTTTGGCAAGTATAGCTTTCTTCTTGCATATGCCCCCCTATCAGGCCGTTGAAAAAGTGCAATCTGCATCGTCAGATTGCTTTTTTGTTCGTTGCATGGGCCATAAGAGGTCCATAATAACTTTGGGCTTCCTCAAAAAAAGCATCTTCCTTGCATCTTACGCTTTTTGAACGACCTGCCCCAAATTATTATTTTAGGGCTTTCTAAAAAAATTATATCAACTTTCTTTTGCAACAGGCTGCTATAGCAATTTAACTCACGCAATCGCCCAAGCGTTATGCTATCGATTCGTCACAGCGGCAGTAAGCATGGCTTGGGTTGCAAGCTTACCATCTACATAGGCACGCGCTTCCATTTTGCACAAATTCATTTTCCACTTGGGATTGGCGCATTCAAGGTCTAATCTATCCCCGGGAACCACTTGCTTGCGAAATTTCACATTATCAAGACCTGTGAATAAAAAGAGTTTATTGCTTTTATCTTCATGTTCTGAAACACCCAAAAGGCTGGCCGCTTGGGCAAGGGCTTCTAATATCAAAACACCCGGCATAATGGGAAGACCGGGAAAGTGTCCTTGAAAAAACGGTTCGTTAAAAGTCACATTTTTATACGCTTTAATATGCGAACCCGGCACCAATTCCACCACTCTATCCACAAGCATAAATGGATAACGGTGTGGCAAAATGGAAAGAATGCTTTGTAAGTCCATTTCTTTTAAGCTGTCCATAAACTCCCTCTCCTAAAGAAACATAAAAAAACCCCCATCCCCTTTGGGGGGATCGGGGGATATGTTATTTTTACAATAAATACACAAAAAAATTATGTTATGTCAGCATAAAAAATACACTGCCAAATACATTATTTCTTGTTCAACGCACCAGACTTCCACAATTTATTTACTTCAGCAACGATATCTTGAGTTAAGTCCATGTTCTTTTCGGCATACAAAACGCCACCGGCGGTCACGTCCACCACAAAGTCAAAACCTTTGCGACGTGCCACTTCATAAGCAGCCTTAAAAACAAGAGTTACCATGTCTTGGCGAATTTTTACTTCGTCTTTTTCCACCTTCATGGTGAAAGCGCGTGATTTTTCGTCAAATTCACGTCTTAAACGAATGAATTCCACTTGCTTTTCTTCGGTGGGGCTATTTTTTAAAGCTTCAGCTTTTTTTTGTAAATTTTTAGCCTGAGCTTCAATTTGTTTTTTTTCGGCGCCAAATTTTGTTTCCATTTTCTTTTTGGCATCTTTAGCAGGCTCACTTTGCGTGGCCACAACTTGCATATCCACAACGCCGATTTTTGTTTCGGCAGCCAAGGCTACGCTACTCATCATTAAGCAAGACATAACTGTCATCAAGAGCAATTTACGCATGAGAAATCTCCCCAATCTAAAATTTTAAAAAGCCTACCTTCCGCACAAAACATTTATGCAGAATAAAACACTATTAATCCATGTTTTGCTCTTGACGTTTGCCCAAGAAGCAGGGAAAAGTTCACTAAACCCTTAACCCCAAAAACACAGTTTACATTCAAACTTCCTTCACATAGCATGTTCGCCTTTTTTCGTCAAGGCAAAGAGTTCAGCGGCACCATCTTGTAAATGTTTCTTATAAGCAAGTATGCCATTGGCAATGCTAATAGCTAAAGATTGCCGATAATCATCCCTTTGCAAAAGATTTGCTTCTTTTTTGTGAGTGCAATAGCCAAGCTCCACCAGCACAGCCGGCATATGTGTTCCTATAAGCACATGAAAAGGAGCTGCGCGCGTGCCGCCATTTCTGACAGTGAAACCTTGTTGTTTCATGCTTTGCAGGGTAGTTTTTTGTAATTGTGTTGCCAGAGTGCTTGATTCTTTTGTGCGCACATTTTCCACAAGCTTGGTGAGCAGAGATTGTATTTCCCCAAGGCTGCGGTCGGTGGTTGCATTTTCTTGCATGGCCACCTGTACGGCATGTTTTGTTTTGGCAAAATCTAAATAATATGTTTCAAAGCCGTGCACAGACGCGTCGCTATTGGCATTAACATGCAAAGAAACAAATACGTCCGAAGAACTGGCATTGGCCTTGGCTGAGCGCGCACTTAAAGGCACAGCTATATCTTTTGTACGGCTATATACAACGGTGAGCCCGTGCTTTTCAAGTATTTTTCCTACACGCTTGCCAACATCAAGAACCACCTCGCGCTCTACCACACCATTACCAACAGCACCTGGGTCGCGCCCGCCATGCCCCAAGTCAAGATATACAGTTTGCAATTCAAGACCCAATTGCAAGGCCATGTCAGCAAGCTGTGCGCCATCTACTTTGGCTTTCACCGCGGCCTTGGTGGGTACTGCCTGAGTGGTATTTTCTGCCACACGCTTTGTGGGCTTAGCTTTTACCGCTGCGACCACTGGCTTTGCTGTAGCCGTATGCGATTTTTTTGGCGATTGAGCAACCTGCGTCACTTTTTTTGCTTTTGCAGGTGCACTGTTTTTTGCTGTAGCCGCAGTATTTGAGTCTGTTTTTGCCGCAACTGTCACAATGATACGGAAAGGATTTTGGGCAACCTTAGCACTCACCTTGGTGGGTTTGGCAAAATCCAAATACAAGGCCGTAGAATCTTTAGCATAAGGCGCCAAGCGCACTTCAGTAAGCATGCTATTTTGCACCCTAGATCCTTTTTTCACGCCATTGTGCACTGTTGTTTTATCCATAAGCACCATAAAGCGCTTATCTTTTTGCTCAACCACCTTCCATGGCACATGCTTGTCAAGACCAATGGTAATTTGCACATGTTGCGCGTCCAAAGTGGCCCAAGAAACTTGTGTCAATGAAGCCTTGCTTACAGAAGCATTGTTTTTCAATACCGCAGGACTATACTGCCGATTTTTTGACACAGCATGTTGCTGAGGCAAAGGCTCATTGGTATCGCGCAATTTAATGCCTAATTCCGTAGCCTTGGGGCGCATGTCGCCCTTGGGATATTTTTTATGCAATGCCGCTAAAATACGCAATGCTTCTGGCCTGTTTTCCAAATAAAGGCCTTGAATATAAGCCATGCGCAAAAGAGCATCGTCTGCCAAGCGTGAAGAAGGAAATTCTTGCACCACTTTGGCATAACGCTCTAAAGCATGCATATATCCTTTCATGTCTTTATGTCTTTCGCCAAGGCCCTCCAGCACCAATGCACTGCGAAATAATGCCGCAGGCCTATTGGGCCAATCTGTTGCACTAGCGTAAATGGCATAAAATTCATGAGAAAGATTTGCCCATTGAGATTTTTCAGTTTCCTTGGCCGATTTTAAACGAGCAAAAACTTCCTTGGCGGTCGCATAGCGAGCTTCCGTATCAAATTGCACCGGTGCTTTGTCTTCACCATAGGTAAAGGTAAGCAACAGGCAAAGTGCCCCGCTGAAAATAATGGCCGGCAAAAGTCTACGCCAAACGGGCACAACCACACTGCCTTGTGCGTGAGCAGGAATCTCTTTGGCATTGTCTTGCTGTGAATGTGTTGACTTGCTCATAATCACCTCGAAAACCTTTTGTTATACACATTTATATACTTTATATTTTCCATTATTTCGTAAATCCAAATTATGTAGCATGGAAGAATATGTGTAATTTTTATGTTTTTTGTTACATACTACGGTATGATATGCATGTTATGTGCCAATTTTTTTTGACACTCAACGTAAAAATAAGCCTGTAAAAACACTTGCCACTGAACATAAGCTGACTTATTATAATTTCCAGTACTTTTTTTTGATTATTTGTCATTTATGAGGGCACTTTTTATGCGTGCCCCACAAAGAAAAACAGTAAATTCAATCATTTTATATGATTACCTTTTGGAGGATTTCATGCAAAACGCTCGTTCTGTTGCACAACAAGAAGTCAGTGTTGCTTCTATTTTCTTGCGCCAAGT
>CAYJHG010000105.1:1759-5489 GCA_964369535.1 uncultured Desulfovibrionaceae bacterium | reverse complement strand
AAAACTTTGCAATATCACCTGCCACAAGTCCTTCTGGTGCACTTTTGACCAAGAGTCTGAATAGGTCAAGGCGTACATCAGAGGAGAGGGCTTCAAAAATTTTACTAGCTTCTTTCGTTTGCATAATTCAATATTTCAACACTATTTGAACTTTGTCAAGTGTATTTTTTCAATTAGTATATAATTTTGAACTAATAATTTAATATATTTAAATTATTTTTTGATTAAAGTGGAAAATTTGAAAAAATGAAATTTTAAAAAAGGCGTAGGCTTATATAGTACTGGGTTAAAATTAATTAATTTTCACTAATCTATAACACTTGGTAAATCTTTATTTTTGTGACAAAAAATTGCTTTTCTGTAGTAAAAAAATCTAATAAGAGTGCCGATTGCTTGCAAAATTAAAAATACATACAGATAGTCATAATTAAAATACTGCACAAGTAATGTAAAAAGGGAAAATTCAACTACACGAAAGAGAAAAAATGAGGAGATAAACTTCTTAAATTGCACAAAAAAATTTTCTTTTGTGTAAATCTTAAACACCATAAAACGATATACTAAAAATACAGCGGTGGAGGCAAAAACAGTTGCCAAAGCATAGCTTAATATTTCGTGAAGATTTAGTATTTCAATGCAAAAAGTCAGTGCAATTAAATTGGTTGATACGTCAGCTATATATGGCCGTAATACTTTGAAACATTGCAGGGCAATGTGCTTTAATTTTGGTTTGTAATGTATCTCCATTATCTTTAATCTGTAGAAATATATATTTATTTTTTTAGTTTTACAAGTAATGCTTTAGGGTTTTCCCAAACAATTTCACCCATAGCTTGAAGGCTTTGCTTATCTTCTGGGCGATGGCTTATTAAATAATCTGCATCAAATTCTTGAGCAAGGGACATGTATGCAGTGGGTGATGCTTTTAATGTTTTTTGTGTATTATACCAAGTTCTTAAACCTTGCACATCCTTGGAGTAATAGTATAAACTGCAATCATACCAGCTATATACTAGAGAGCGTAAAGCATTATAGCGTATTGCTCTGTCCCCATTGGGGTCAAAAACTAAATCACCAACTTGGGTATGTTCTTTCAAAGCATCAATTATTTCGGCCCTATTTATGGTAGTAGCATATGCATTGGTGTAGCGTTCCTGATTTGCACTATTCCAATACCAGCCCATGCTAGTTAAAAATTTATGCGGATATCCGCTAAAAAACAATATGATACAAAATAGGGCATAGATGGTTTTCATATGTTTTTTGTATTTAGCATGGCTTTGGGCAAGGGATTTATACGCTATATTAGCCCCCATAAAGGTAAGGCATATGGCAAAAAATATCAAAAAGCGTACAATTCTAACTAAGTCAAATTCAAAAGGTTTTCTATCAAGTGGGAAGCCAGTTTCTTGATCAATTAAATATAGGATTACGCAAAAAATAACCCCCATAATCCACATTAAAAATTGCTTTGCTAAGGCTTTATCTTCTATAGTTCCCCATTTTAATATGCCAAAATACGCCAAGATGCCCAAGGGGAAAAGAGGTGAGATGCTGTATTGTATAACAAAATCCCTTAATCCTATCCAATAATTTGTAAATTCAATATTATATCGTAATGCTAAAATTTCACGAAATAAAGCCACATCATCCAAGGTTAATGTAATGCCGCCACGCAAAAAATTAAAGATAATTGGGGAGATAGTAACCATAAAACATAAACCGCAGAACACGAGCCATGCAAAGTGTTTTTTTATACTGGTATCTTGTGGCTTGCATATGGCAAAACCTAGCCAAAATCCAAAGGCTGTTGGCAATGTACTTATGGAATGCACGTAAGCCATAAGACCAATGCCAAACATAAAAAATGGCCATAGCTTGGGGCTATGCCTAATATGCAAGGCAGCTATGATGAAAAATGCATAAAAAACTTCAAAAGTGCTTCGTGGCAAATAGTCTGTAAAGCCATTGCCCCAATATGTGCCAAAGGGCATCCAATATGTTTGGGCCATAACAAGTGCAAAAATCACAGCTTGCCACGGCCTATTTAATAGAAAAATTCCTAGCAAATAAAAGGCCAAACCGTGCAAAAAAAACTGAACACCAGTGGGGTATAAGTAAGCAAGGCCAAAATTATTATCTTGTGCAAAAAAAGGTAAAATAGAGGTAATTACTGTTGAGTGAACGTTATAACGCTCTTTTTTATCATATACTGGGTCATTAACAAATGCTTCTGGATGGGCATTTGCTGCTGCAATGCTGGTATAGGTTGGTACATCTGAGCTTAGGTCAAGCCCATCAAAAGAGGCTTGTATTCGTCCATAGTGCATGGCAATGGAGAGTAAGAAAAGTGTTAAAACAAAAAAGAATGTTGTTCTATGCTGTTGAAATAATTGCACCATATAAAATACCTAGTTCAAATTTTCGCCATCCTAACCTCTTTATTGATAAGTGGCAATTAGATTAATTTGCATGATTTTTTAATGAATGCAGCTATTTCATTATTAATATTGTATTTTTCACTCATAAAATTTCCCTATTTTATAAACGTAAGCAGCATATATAAAGCTTGCCAAGGTGTTAAATCATCTATAATATGACGTATGTATTACATATTTTAGTTTATTATTGAGATATAACGCTTAATTATATAAAACTCATAAGTCATAGAAAGTTTATATTTGCATAAGTCTGGAGTACATATGATAAATCAAAATTCCTCTAACATTCCTCTTGAAATCCAAAAAAATATTGCTATCATTTTGCCAGCTTACAATGAATCTCTTACTGTAGTTGAAACAATACTTGATTTTCATAAAGCATTGCCAGCAGCACGTATTTATGTGGTGGATAATAATTCTACCGATGATACTCAAGATAAGGCCACCAAGACTATGCAAGAGCACAACATTCCTGGTGCAATTCTTTTTGAAGCAAGAAAGGGTAAGGGCAACGCTGTACGGCGTGCTTTTATTGAAGTGGAAGCTGAGGCCTATTTATTAGCGGATGCTGATTGCACCTACCCAGCTAACCAAGCAGAAGAAATGCTCTTGCCTATTTTACAAGGCAAAGCAGATATGGTCATTGGTGACAGAATTTCTGGCGGCGATTATAAATCTGAAAATAAAAGGCCTTTACACAATTTTGGCAATCATCTTGTGCAGCGTTTAGTCAATATTGTTGGAAAATCCAATTTTAATGACATTATGACAGGGTATAGAGCCTTGAGTGCTCCCTTAGTTCGTAGCTATCCCTTACTTGTGGAAGGCTTTCAGCTTGAAACAGACATTAGCCTTTTTGCCACCAGAGCACGCTTGCGTTGTTTAGAAATACCCATTCGCTATGTAGACAGGCCTGCTGGTTCTTTTTCAAAGCTTTCAACCTTACATGATGGCATGGGTGTGCTTTTAACTATTTTACGCATTATGCGTTTTTATCGCCCATTGGGATTTTTTACTATATTGGCGGCATTCTTTTGTATTCTTGGTCTTGTTTTGGGTATTCCTGTGGTGCTGGAATTCATGCGTACAGGTTTTATCACAAAAGTCCCCACAGCCATATTAGCAGCCGCTTTAGAAATTGTAGCAACAAATTTAATGTCTGTGGGCCTTACACTTGATGCACTTGCACAGCAAAATGCTATTATGATTGAAAATATTTTTAAAAGTCACTTTAAGGCGTCATATAAGGCCTAATTGTTAATATTTGGAGTAAAAATATTTTTGGAATA
>CAYJHG010000105.1:0-1749 GCA_964369535.1 uncultured Desulfovibrionaceae bacterium | reverse complement strand
CATATAAACTACCTAGTGCAAATTTTGGGTATCCTAACTTCTTTATTAGTAAATGGCAATTAGATTAACTTGAGAAGTTTCGATTAATTTTTAATACTTGGAATAAAAATATTTTTGAAATAGAAAATTGCTAATAAATGAAACTCCATACGAAAAAAACAATACCAAGTACTCAAGCTCATTATAAATATTCATTGAATACCAAACAGACATAATTAAAAATCTAACAACGTAAACTAGACAAGGACCACTAAGAGAGCTGAGTATACGTCCTATAGAAAATGGATTTCTATCTGTCTTAAACACCCAAAATGTGTGTAGCAAAAATACAACACATCCCCCAAGCACAATGCCCAATAACAAAGCAATTTGGTACGGCACGCCACTTTCCAAGGCCATTAGTACACAAATATAGTCCAGACTTAATCCAAGTACAGCAACAAAAAAGTATTTAATAAATGTATTTATATTTGAAGGAAGTTTCATTTTATGTAGTGCTTGTTTTTTTAAGTAATGCTTTTTGCCTAAAGTTTAAGGCATCATCAAGGCCACGCCCAGCGTCATATATGCCAACCATTTCTTGTGTAATACAAATATTTTTGGCACGTCTATAGTAGCGGAACATATTTTTATAGTCCGCTTCGTATTTTTCGCCAATCCAACCTTGGCAAATGGTTACCACAAGCTCACGAGAAAGACAAAGACACAGAGGGTCAATATTGGCTGGACGAACGAGAGGACTATCGTCTTCATCTCTTGGTAAATAGGGGATGTCATGGGCATTTGAAACATCAATGCGAGCAATGAGCATGTCTGCATCTTGGTATTTTTCATAAATACAGAAAGCTTGCTCTGTAAGGACATTATCATCATCTAAAAATACAATTTTTTTACCCTTGGCGGCTTTGAGCAATGCATTGCGTATGGCATTCCCAAAGTCGTTATTGCTTGGTAAGTCGTAGTATTTAACTTCAGCTAAATTACGTACACGCTCACCCTGTACCCCATCAAAACCAACCAATATTTCAACACAATCAGCGGACAGTTTGGCAAAATCACGTGCGGCAATAACTGAGTCTAAGGCAAGACCTAAGGCATTTGGCCTATCACCACGACTGGGAATAATGATGGAATACTTTAGCATGAGCATCAATTATCATTTTGCAGCTAAAGTTTCAAGTTGATAAGGTAATTTTAAAAATAAATGATATTGATAGGCAAAAAAATAATAAATAAATTCTTTTAAAGCTCTTGACACTTATTTATTATAGATTATTTTTATAGCTAATCAATTATACTCAATTGAGTTATAATTGTCAATGTTATAAAAATATTTTTGAAAATAATAGATAATACCCTTAAATAAAAACAAAAATACTTTTGCTTAACATTGCTCACGGATAAAAAATGTCAAAGGAGCACCCTTATGGGGTGATTTTATCATTTTTTTAAATGGAGTATTTATGTTTAAGACGAAGGAAGATGTAAAAAGTGTGTTTGAATGCTTTAGGGGTAGTCTTGTTCATGATGAAAAAGGGAAAATTATCCAAAAAACAGAAACTTGGCTAAGTGAGCAAAATGTTTTTAAGTATGCCTATGATGCCAAGGGACGATTAGCCAAGGTTTATAAAAATGGGAAATTGTCTGAGTCCTACACCTATAACTATCTTGGACAAAGGGTGCAGGACAGTAGTGGCAATGAGTACAAATACACTGACAAAGGTCGGCTGTATGAAGCAGGTGGTTTGG
>CAYJHG010000104.1:3726-5554 GCA_964369535.1 uncultured Desulfovibrionaceae bacterium | reverse complement strand
CATGGTCTTGCAATTTATCTAGAGCTATCCATTCTTTCCAATATCTTATTGCCTGCAAAAAGAGGGTAAATGCCTCATAAAAATCACTAAATTCCATTTGTATAGGAAGTATTCTATGGAGCATAAATGTGTCTTGGTCTATGCTGATTGTTGCATATGCTGTGTTTGTTCCTAAAAAATTTATACGCAAAAGGTGTTCAAAGCTTTTTTTACTATCAACTATGGGAGCCAGTGATGAAATAAAATATATATGCTTTTGCGTTACTTCAATTTCAATAATATCATTTTCAAATATTACACCACATGTATTTTGACTACTTAGAGTCAGCTCAATTTCTAATTGGCTGGCAAGGTTGCTGATTAATTCTTGGGCATTCATATTGTTTCCTTTTTTATTTGCTACTTTTTTGTAATATTATTAACGCACTCTTGTATATTAAGCTGCTTGAGAATCGACAAAGCTTTTTAATATGTCATCATGAGCTGCAACCAATTCTTCAGTGGTTGGCATGGGGCTACCTTCTGTAACGGCATTGTGTATATCAGTTCTTAAAGCTGCGTAAGCCATTTCAAGAGCAGTGATATCTAAGGTGCTCGCCGCATCTGGAGCCAGCTCTAGTCTTGTTACCAAAGCATCTTTTGCTTGCTGACAAAATTGAGCTTGCATTTCATATAACATGCTGTCTAAAAATGTGCTTCTCATGGCTGTGACTACTTCAGCAACTGAGACTAAGTCTGGTTTTTGTGCTATGTCTTCGAAGTAATTGGGTCGCCCTTCAACGTAAAGTTCTTTCATTATAGTGCTGAAATCACCGCGTAGTGAAGGGTAAATTCCGCGCATTTCTTGGATAAAATTGTACAATCCTACTTGATAATTCGGTGGAATTGAACGCAAATCACCAGTTAGCAAGCTTGCAGCAATCTCTTGGTTTAGAGTTGTGGCTGATATATGCGTGTGTGGTTTAATCATATATTGCAATACTTTTGTGACGCTGGCACCTTCCGCAGCTTGAGCGTACAGCAGTTCTTGTTCAGGAGTCAGCCCACGACTTTCATCTCCTGCCAATTTCAATGTGCTTGCAGTAGATGTAAATCTCTCCATGTTCTCAATGTTGGTTTCATTAAGTTCACCAATTAAGTCTTCGTTTGCAAAAAGTGCTCCTATTTCAGGAACTTTTCCCCATAAAACATTTGCAGCAAGCGTATTTATAAGCACGTTGATATGAGGATCCGCGATGGAGCCTCCAAATTCCCTGTGGATGGCAAGGTTTAATTGTAAAGATATTGTATAGAGCATGGTGTACAAACTGTCCTTAGACAATGTTCCACCATTAAATTCGTTGAGCGCAGTTTTTAGTGATTCTGTGTCTAGAGCGTTTGCAATGGCGTAGGCTCTTCTAAAATAGTAGCCATTCTTTGAATCGCATTCTACCAATGAAGTGAGCTTCCATGCCGCCCTTAAGGCTTCATCTGGTAAATCCAAATCATCAATAGAGGTATAAAGCTCGGTTTGACCATTAATATATCTTTGATTAAATGCTAAAAAGCGTTCTGATATGCTTGGCTCTCCCTCCTTGGGGGGGCTTTCAAGTAACTCTGCTGCCAAGTATACAGAACTTGTTTTATACGCATTAATACGAAAGCTAGCTACTACAATTTCACGTGGTAGTCCTGTGCTTTCTGCAATCTTATCATACAGTTTCTCGCGTGCATGATTTTTAGCAACTTCTAGGGTATTTTGCAGTTTGATTTTTCCTTTACATTCACTTGCTTGAGTAAAAAGTGCAATAACATCTTTTGCAGAAGAACACGTTGCAAGCGTGCCTGA
>CAYJHG010000104.1:0-3626 GCA_964369535.1 uncultured Desulfovibrionaceae bacterium | reverse complement strand
CGCCAAACGTAGTATGCAACTCTTGAAATGCTTCACTTATGGCGGCTTGCATTGTTGGTTCACCGCCAGAAGCTATAGCGTCGGCAATGTTTTTATTTGTAACACTTACCAAAGGCTCGGCATCTGGTAGAGGCGTGCCGGCTGGCTGATCCGCAGCCTCTGCTTGCAAACGTGCAACTTGATGGTCTGGTTCAAGAGGCTTTGCATTGCAGTGTTTTACATAGGCAATGATAGCCTCGGAAATAAAGATGGTAACAATGGCCCCGACTACTCTGGCTACAACAATACCCACCGCTTTAGGTGTTATGCCTTCTTTAGCGCTAGTTTGCGTAGCGGGTATATCGCTTTGTATTGGTGTAGGCTGTTGACCGTGTATGTTGACTGTTGACATAGTGTTCTCGCTTATTTTTTAAAGTTTTTTTTGCGAACCTGTTACAGTTTATCAATTCCTTTTTCAGCGTGATTGCTCAATTGTATTAATGGTACTGTGCAAACTTTGTTGGCGAAAGCTCGATTAGAGTCTAAACCATTTTGCCATGCAATTTTATATTCATATAGATCAGTTCTATATAGGCAAAATTATTTATATTTCATATATGGCTAATGAAGTGTTGTCACCTAACTATGTTTGCAAATTGAATCAGTCACCTTATGCAAAGCATAAAATGTGCCAAAACAAAGCATCAGGTACACAATTATTATATAAGCTTATGGCTTTTACTATGTTGTTAAGCTTTACTCTATTCCCATGCGATTGAGTTTTTTACGAAGACCTTCTCTAGTAATTCCTAAAAGTTCTGCGGCCTTACTTTTATTACCCTTAGTTTGCTCAAGGGCAGCATGCACGCATTGTTTTTCCATATCAAATAAATTGAATGTCGTTTGCTGTATACTGTAGCTTGTATCCACTTGTTCTGCTTCAATGCTTGTAGAGGCATTGAAATCAGCAGTTTTTAACAAAATGTCCTTTGTTATTTTAGGCGATAAATCATGAATTCCCACTGTATTACCTACGGCAAGTACAACTACCCTTTCCATTTCATTATTTAATTCACGCACATTGCCTGGCCATGCGTATTGCATAAGCGCTTGCTTGGCTTCTGGTTGCAAAACAAGGTTTTGATGTTTCATTTGTAAGCAATGATTTTTTAAAAAATGTGAGGCCAACATAAGAATGTCTTCACCTCTTTCGCGTAAGGGAGGGATATGAATTTCTGCCACATTAAGGCGATAGAATAAATCCATACGAAATTTCTTTTGCGCAACGGCCTCTTCTAAATTGGCATTGGCAGCGGAAATAATTTTAATGTCAACAGGTATGGGTTTGGCACTGCCCACACGAGTAATTTCTTGTTCTTCAAGTGCGCGCAAAAGTTTTGCTTGATGGGCAAGGGGCAAGTCGGCTATTTCATCAAGAAACAGTGTTCCACCATGGGCTTCTTCAAAAAGTCCCTTTTTCTGCATAACTCCGGTGGCAACACCTTTTTCTATACCAAACATTTCGCTTTCAAAAAGTGCATCGGGAATAGCACTACAGTTTACTGCCACAAAAGGTCCCTTATAACGCTTAGAATTAAAGTGAATAAACTTAGCAAACTTTTCCTTACCTGTTCCAGTTTCACCAAGTAAAAGCGTATTAACAGGACGCTTAGCAACAGCAGTGGCAAATTTAAGTGTATTTTTAATGCCGTAGCTTTGCCCAATAATGGCCTTTGTATTATTATCAGCCTGCACAATTTCCATAAGTTTAAAATTTTGCCCTTCAATATGGGCCTTTAAACTCTCAAGCTCTATGTTTTTTGCAGTAAGCTCTTCTATTAAGCGCCGACCGTGTTCTTCCCTTATGTCAAGCTTTACAAGCATCAAGCCAAAAGCTTCCGCAAGCCTAGAAATTTCATCGGGAGTTTTGCCCTTAACCGTATACTTGTAGAGAATATCGCTATTAACATTGCGCCCAAAGGCCACATCATCGCAAAGCGCGATTATTTTTTCTAAAATTTTTTTATGCGTATCTTGCGCCATAACTTTTGATTATTCCTTTGAGTGCAGAGTGTTATTTTTGCAGTGATTGTACCCAGCGTAGTACGTCGGCTACCGGTTTAATTAAATTTTTAGGGATATAGCTAAGTTCGGTTCCAGTGGCAAAAAGTTCTCTAGCTAGCGGAACATTACGCATAATGGGTATTCCCTCTTCTTCTGCCACTTTAATCATGCGTTTTGCAATATGCCCCTCGCCTTTAGCTAAGATAATAGGCAGAGGGGTTTTGCCCTTTTCATAATCAAGAGCAATGGCATAATGGGTGGGGTTAGTAACAAGCACCTTAGCCTGTCTTACATGGCTCATGGTGTCTTGCGTGGCTAATTCCCTTGCCAGCTCACGGCGCTTACTTTTAATAAGTGGATCGCCTTCCATTTCTTTATATTCTTGTTTGACTTCTTCTTTACTCATAAGATGATCTTTATTATATTTCCATTTTTGAAATAAAAAATCAAGAATGGCAATTATACCAAAGGCCACAGTTGTCATAATAAGCAAATCACTAATTATTGAACCAATTATAGACCAAAAACCATAAATGCCTTGGCTTTCTAATTGGAAAAGTAAACCCAAATTATTTTTAAAAACATACCATACAACCAAGCCTAAGACTCCAACTTTGATAATATTTTTAAAAAACTCAACTAAATTCTTCATGCTAAATGTTTTTTTAAACCATTTGGCAGGGTCAAGGTTTTCTAATTTGGGCATGGCTGCTTTTGGTGCATACAAAAATCCCACTTGAGAAAGATTAGATATCAAAGCAAGAGCCATTACAAAAGAAATAATAGGAATTATTAATGAAAACATAATATCTGTAGTTAAGGCGGCATATGAGCTTGCAATTTCCTTAAAAGGTTTGTGCATTTCTAACATGGGAAACTCTGTTAAAAGCATTAATTTTTTAAAAATATCTGGACCGATAAAATAAAGATACACCGTAAGGCCAAGCACAGTTGCCACAGACGGTATATCTTGGCTTTTGCAAATATCTCCCTTTTCTCTAGACTCGCGCAGCCTTTTGGGAGTGGGTTGTTCTGTTTTATCACTGCTCATGTTAAATTCTTTAACCTTTGAAGCATATCAACAATTTCATAAAGCTTCGGTTGAATAAATTTAAGTAACATAGCTATATATATTATAGCTAAAAAACAAGCAATACCACTTTTTATGGGCATGGCAAGTATGTAAACGTTTAGTTGCGATGCAAAACGATTAATAAGCCCAAGTGATAAATCAGCCAATAAACAAGCAACTATAATTGGGCCAGAAAATAACACTATTAACAAGAGTAAATTGGCCACTTGTTCCGCAAAAAATAAAGCAAAATTCTCATGCATGAAAATGCCCATGGGCAAAAAAGATGTGACAGGCCAATAAATATAACTATTGTAAATGGCTTGTAAGAGCACAAGAAAAATCCCCGTTGCAAACATTACCATAACCATAGCCTGAAAAAAGAGCGCCCCAAAGGGAGATGTTGCATCTCCGGACAAGATGTCTGCGTCGGTAGACTGAGTTGCACCACGCTGGTTATCGATGAATATGCCAGCTCCTTGTACGGCCCAAAACAACATGCCCATTAAAA
>CAYJHG010000103.1:0-5568 GCA_964369535.1 uncultured Desulfovibrionaceae bacterium | reverse complement strand
TAGCATATTTTTACTGTCTTGTCATGTGGAATATGCCCATAAAAACTTTACTTAAGACTTTCGTAAAATTTTAGGGCGTAAAACCGTATATGCCTTAACAAAAAAACTCCTAGCATAAAACTGTTTGATTGAACAGTCATTTTTTAAAAAAAATGTATTTGAGGCGTGTTATCTCTTTTATTACAAGAGATTATTTGTAATGAACGTGTTTGAGAGTCAAGCCCTTGGCCGGAGCAGTGGGGGGAGCGTTTTGGCGTAAGCCTTGTTCTAAAATGTAGGGGATGTGATCTGGTGTAATTTTGTGTTGACCAATTGCAGCCAAAAGACCTGCCATGTTGCGTACCATTTGTTTTAGAAAACCGTCCGCTTGCACGGTTAAGGTAAGAACATGTTCATGAAATTCTGGTAATAACCAAGGGCAAGAAGGGGTAAGGTGTATATCCATAATGGTGCGCACGGTGTTTTCTATGGGTGTGCCCACATTTTGTAGGGCGGCAAAGTCATGTGTGCCCTGTAGGTATGGCAAAGCAAGCTGCATGGCTTGCACATCAAGAGGGCCTATGGCATAGGCAAAGGGGTATAGGCGCGGCGGCATGAAAGTTCGTGTGCACCAATAGGTATAGCTATAGGTTTTGTGTATGGCGTCAAAGCGGCTATGAAAGTCTTGGCCCACTTCTTCTACCATAAGCACTGAAATGTCAGGGGGTAGGGAGGTATTAAAAATGCGCTGCCAATCAAGGCCGGCTTTTGCTTTGGGCACGTCCATATGGGCCACTTGTGCTTCTGCGTGTACGCCACTGTCTGTGCGTCCAGCCCCGTGCACGCGCACGGTATGCCCCACAACACGCGCCACCACCTTTTCAAGTTCGCCCTGAATGGTGGGTGGGGGCTTGGCTTTTTCTTGGATTTGCCAGCCGTGATAATGGGTGCCCACATAGGATAAAGTAATTTTTAATCGTGTCATGGTGTTCTGTTCTGCTTGCATATTATAATCAGGTTTTCCGAAAAAAACTCGTATATGTAACGCAAAGTACAAAAGTCGCAGGCGTCGAAAATAAATTTCTGCGGGCTTTGTTTTGCTCTCTTGCGCGACTTAGCCCGCGCCCTATGGGCAGGCTGTTCAAAAAGTGCCAGATGCAAGGAAAATGGCTTTTTTTGAGGCAGGATAGGGCTCTTATGGCCCATGCCATGAAAAAAAAGTCATTTGACGCAGCAGATGGTGCTTTTTCAACAGCTTGTGTTATTGGCCGAGTTGCATACGGCTAATAATCTCCGTAAGTTTTGCCGTTTTTTGTGGATTCATATAACTAAAAATTTCACCGGCTTGCTTTGATTTCATGCTGGACAAAATTTTGACAGCAGTGCGTTCTTCCATGTTTTCTAAAGCCAGCGCCGCTTGTTTGGGCTTCATGTTCACATACATGCTGGTTA
The DNA here is from genome assembly GCA_964369535.1 of uncultured Desulfovibrionaceae bacterium. GTDB lineage: Bacteria > Desulfobacterota > Desulfovibrionia > Desulfovibrionales > Desulfovibrionaceae > CAYJAD01. Next base: position 4,137 of record CAYJHG010000103.1, on the reverse strand, counting down.
ATCCGTCAACTTTTTGTTTTTCCACGGATTTGGCTTCTTGAAGCATTTCTTGCACTTTCTTTTCAGCCGCTTGTAATTCTTGCAGGCGTTGTTCCACTTGGCGTTGGAGCATGAGTATTTCTTGCTCACGTCTGGCCAATTCTTCTTGTTTACGCTTTGGATCTTCTGCCGGCACATAGGCATTCACATTGGGGCTTGGGGGGTTAGGGTTGGGCACCAAAGGATCTTGAGGCACAATACCCACTTGGGGGCCGGCAACGCCTGCTGGTAAAACTTGCTCAGGCGGACTAAAGGGCGAAGTATTGCCGCTGGGGTTCAACACAGGATTTGGGGGGCTTTCTAGCGTTGCGGCATAGGCCACTTGATCCACTCCCAGCAAGGGTATGGGGAGATTTTTTACAGATGCTAAGCCATTCCACCACCAAGGGCTTTTTTGTTCGGGTTTTTTTGGGGCAACCATATGTGAGCTTGCTTGATTTGTTTGCACAGCGTGCACAGTCTTGGCTGTGGGTTGATTTACCGCAGTATTGACCTTGGGCAATGTTTTTTTATTAAGTTCAGCCAAGGCGCGTATGGCGTCTGAACCTTGTGGAAAAGCTTGGTCTTTTCGTTGTGGGCTAATGCTTTTTTCTGCCTTTGGTTCTATAATTTCAGATTTTTTAGTTTCAGGCGCTTCTTGTTTTGCAGGTTCGGCAATGCTGCTTGCTGCCATAAGATTTTGCAATTTTTTTGTGGCTTGGGCATCTTGGGCAGCTTTTTGTGCTTTTTCATCCTCTGGTGAAAGGCTAGGGGCTGCGGCTATTTCTTGCTTTTCGTCAGATGCAGAGGGAGAAAATAAAGAAATTTCAGGTAAAGAATAGCCAATGCTCATGGCAAAAAGCAGACTCAGTTTTACAGCGCCAAGCATGAGCAAGACACGGCATATATGCGCCATGGAAAAAGGCATGGACTTAGAAGACGCTTTCGCGCCCAAAGCGCAAGGTTGCTGTTTCGTCGTTGACTTTTCTTTCTTGTTCTTTTTCGTGAGCATCATAATGTTCCCTCTGCTTTTCTTTAAGCTTTTCTAGTATCTTACGGTCTTTTGCGCGCATGATAACCATGTCTGTGCATTGACGAACAATTTGTTCTAATTGGCGAAGCCGCAAAAGGCAGGCTTCTAAGTCTGTTTGCAAACCCTTGATGAAATTTTCAAGCAACCATCTAAAGCTTGCTTCCATGTTTATATCCTTATACAAATCCTGCTTCTTTTCTGCAAGCTGTACATCGAGTGAAAGTTTGCGTTCTTTTTCGAGCAAAAGCATGTGTTGCGCCTTGGCTAATTGTACCTTGGCTTCTTCTTCTAATTGCATTCTGTAGTCCAGAATTTTTTGCATGGAAAAATGAAATGGCATAACCTTCCCTGTCGTTAAAATGACTTTCGTTTATGTTTTTGCAAAAGCTAGGCCAAAAAAGAGGGGGGAGCGCATTTATGCTAAGGGCAAGTTTTTTACACTATGTTTTTTGGGGAAAGGTTGATTAAAGTGTTACGCACCACGTTTTTTATGCCGGAGTTTGCCTATCCAATACGCGCAAAGAAACAGCTTCGTGTATATGCTGTGGCAAGATATGTTCTGCGCTTTCAAGGTCGGCAATGGTGCGTGAAAGGCGCAATATTCGTGTATACGCTCTGGCCGAAAGGTTAAGTCCGCGCACCACTCTTTCTAGAGCTTTTTGTCCTGCGTCATCTAAGGCGCAATGTTTTTCAAGCCATTGCCCAAAAAGCATGGCATTATATAAGCACGGGCTGCCTTTGAGGCGTTCTTCTTGGATTTTTCTGGCTTTAAGCACTCTTTCTCGCATGGCAGCAGAGCTTGTTTCTTCTTCATTGTTACTGCGTAAATCTTCAAAAGGTACGGCCGGCACTTCTATATGCAAGTCAATGCGATCTAGCAAAGGGCCTGAAAGCTTGGCCGCATATTTTTGTATGGCATTGGGGCTGCAGGTGCAGGTGTGGGTGGGGTCGCCCAAGTAGCCACAAGGGCAAGGGTTCATGGCCGCCACAAGCATGCAAGCTGCCGGATATGTAACAGAATATTTTGCACGAGCAATATGCACAAAGCCGTCTTCTAAGGGTTGGCGCAAAACTTCAAGGGTATTTTTTTTGTATTCCGGAAATTCATCTAAAAAAAGCACACCTCTGTGACTAAGGGTTACTTCGCCAAGGCGTGGCGTATTATTACCGCCCACAAGAGCTACATTGGAAATGGTGTGGTGCGGCGCTCTAAAAGGGCGTTCGCGCACAAGCCCTCTGTGCGAAGATAATTGTCCGGCAACGCTATAAATTTTAGTAACTTCAAGCGATTCTTCAAAAGAAAGCGGTGGTAAAATACTTGGCAAGCGCCTAGCCAACATGGTTTTACCGCTGCCGGGGGGGCCAATGAGCAAAATATTGTGCCCGCCTGCCGCCGTTATTTCCAAGGCTCTTTTGGCTGCTTTTTGTCCTTTTACTTCTGCATAGTCATAGCCATAATTGGGCACTTCTTCGTAAGCTTCCACTTGCACGGGCTCTGGTATTATGTTTGCAGTAAGCATAGATATACACTGCATTAAATCTTGTGGTGCCAACACAGAAATATGACGAACAACAGCGCCTTCCTGTCCATTTTGCGGCGCCACAATAATGCCTTTGGCTTTTTCTTGACGCGCAAGTAAAGCCAAGGGCAGTGTGCCTTTAATGGGTTTGAGTTTTCCTGTAAGTGAGAGTTCGGCGGCAAAAAACCAGCCTTCAAGGCAAGCAGCAGGAATTATTTCGGCAGCAGCCAATATGCCCAAAGCCAAGGGCAAATCATAGCTGGCACCAGCTTTTGGCCTATCTGCCGGTGCAAAATTTACGGTAATACGTCCGGGTGGCACTTTAAAGCCGCAAGAGCGCAAGGCAGAAAAAACCCGTTCGCGCGATTCCAAGGCGGCTCCTTCCAAAAGACCCACCATGGTGAATTTGGGCATACTTACTTTAGCAAAATCTATTTCAATATCGACACGTTCGGCATCAACACCATGTAGACTTCCCGAAGCAAGCTGCACAAACATTTATTCTACTGCCTTACCAATGCGGTTAAAGCGAATATTGCTCAAGCCTTGGGCTGACCAATACATGCGCCAAGCTTTGCCGTGAATGGCAGATTTTTCCACGGTTCCCCAAAAGCGAGAATCTTGAGAATTATCGCGATTGTCGCCCATGACAAAATATTTGCCTTCTGGCACGGTGAAGGGGCCAAAATTGTCGCGCGTAACAACACCTGTTTGTGGGTCGGTATTGCTCGCATAGGCTTCTTTTATGGCTTCACCATTACGGATAAATTGTTTATTTTTTACCTCTATCACGTCACCTGGTTTACCCACCACGCGCTTAATATAATCTAAGGATGGGTCTTGAGGGTATTTAAAAACAATAACATCGCCATATTCGGGGTCAGCACCTTCAAAAAGATAGTCATCGCTAAATGGCCATTTTACGCCATAGCTGAACTTGGACACCAAAAGGTGGTCTCCCACAAGCAAAGTATTGAGCATGGACTCTGAGGGAATTTTAAAAGCCTGCACCACAAAGGTGCGGATAAAAAAAGCTAAAATAAGAGCAATGATAAGAGCTTCGGCATATTCTCGAAACATAGATTTTTGCTTTGTTTTAGAGGTGGAAAAAGCATTAAGCATAGTACCTTCCGTATGTTTTTTGTGTCGTATACTGTTTTTATGAATTGTTATGGTTGAAATATGATTATGCCCCACACAGCCAAGAAGTCAAGATTAAATGGACTTAGAAAAAGGTATTACTTTTAATGATTACGCATAAGATGCTATAATAGCATAAACTTATATGCAGGCGCTTGACCAAATAGCTTTTTTATGCTTAAATAATCAGCATGAAAACATCACAACGCGAAACCCTTGGAAGCCGTTTAGGCTTCCTCCTACTGTCGGCAGGCTGCGCCATAGGTCTTGGCAATGTGTGGAGATTTCCATATATTACTGGCGAATACGGTGGTGCTCTTTTTGTGCTTTTCTACATTTTCTTTTTACTTTTTGTGGGTTTACCCATATTAGTTATGGAATTTTCTGTAGGCAGAGGCGCACAACTCAACATGGGGGCTGCATTTA
>CAYJHG010000102.1:0-5620 GCA_964369535.1 uncultured Desulfovibrionaceae bacterium | reverse complement strand
AAGCCGGCACATACACAGCATCCACATCTTGCTTGATTAAATATTCAATGCCGCGTTTGCAACTTTCCACTGATTCCTCAATGTCAATTTGGTCATAAAAACTTACGCCAAAACCGCGCGCGCGCCCAACTTCGCGCAAATCGTGGATGTTACAATAGGCTAACCCCTCAGGAGTATCGGGGGCCATGGTGCCAATATGCTGAAAATTTTGTAAAATATTCAAAAGCTCAATGCTACGACGCCATTTTTGAGGAAAATGATCCACAACAAAATTATTTGCCACCGGCCTATGCGTATTTGGATTGATCAGTCCGGAATACGTAGCATCGGCAACGTTTAAACATATCACAGTCTTTTGCCCATTATTATGCGCCAAAAGCATGGTTGAAGCCACCGTACCCATGGCAATAACCACATCAATGTCAGGGTTTTGCATTATATCGGCGGCAATGCTTTCTTTTTGAGCATTGGGCGAGGCCCAGCCCGGCGAATAGTGGTATTTTTTGGGAAAGGCCAAGGCCTTAGACTGAGGATATTTGGTAAGGTCATGTACAATGGCCTTATATATTTCGTCAAATTCCCAATACGGGCCGGCTTCAAAATAGCCCACATTATAGACACTTTTTTGCTGGGCAAAGGGGGTGACACTATTTAAAATATAGAAATCTTCCTTAATGGGTCTTTCCTCTTGATAACTTGCTGCAATGCTACCACTTGACATACATAGCCAAAAAGCAATCGCACTTAAGCAAGAAAATATCCGGCGGTCTAATAAAAACATAAATAACTCTATGCTACGCCTGATTTTTTTTGCCGCAAAAAGAGGCCAGCAGCATCAAAAAACCTATGAAGGGTGTAAATAATAAACTTGCAAAAAAGAAACCCCAAAATCCAAAACCACGATTACGCCCAAAAAAGCCAATAGTGGTGGCAAGCACTATATAAATAAAAAATATCTGTAGCATATTAACCTCTTACGGTGTTTTTTGTTCAGAGTTTGCACCGGGAACTATAACCTGGGTCAAAGCCTTTTCAATGTCTTGCAAAAAGCCTTCCCAAGCTGCACGTTCTTTTTGAGTTACCTGCACAGCCATATTTGGCTCAATAGCTTTTTTGCCATCACTTAGCGGATGTTGCCCTTTGTCATCAGCTTGATTATCATCAGCAGACGTTCCTGTAGGCGTTAACGGGCTATGCGTCTCACTAGGTGGCGGCTCTGAAACAGCGTTGTCATTGGTATTGAGGATAACTGGCAAGCCATCCTTGCCTCCGCCCACCACAACCAATTTCGCATTTTGCGAGGCAGCCAAGTCGCGCGTTGCCCTAACCCCTTCAAAGCGTAAAAAATTTGGCGTTAGGCCACTATTGATCAGCTCTTGATATTTATTGATACCAAGGCCCTCAATGTATTTGCGCTTTGCCTCTGCAACCTCAATTTCATTCAAAAACGTATATCGTTCAAGGTCTTGAAAGGACACCATCTTTTTTACTATTGCCTCGTTAAAAGCAACGGGAAAAGAAAAGCCTTCAATAATAAACCTATGCACAGTTATGGGCAGGCGTCCCAAGGTTGTTATGGCTCGCACAACCATGTCATCTTCAAGCACATTTCGCGCCGTCGCATACAAATTTTCTGCAGAATACGAACCAATCACTTGACGCACCACACTTCTAAGCATGGGGTAAACAATTTTTTCACGATAGTCGGGGCCAATTTGTTGGTGTAATTGAGGCAAACGATTGACATCCACCTGATATTGACAAGAAATATCCACCTGAACCATCATCCCGTTTTTTGTGGGCATGAAGGCTTTTTCAGAAATTTCGATAATACGCGTGTCATAAATATACATAATGTCAAAGGGCCAGATAAGGTACAGCCCTTCACCATAGCTGCGATTAAGCACCGTACCGTCAAAAAAGCGGCTATACTTAACCCCACGCTCACCAGAATATATGGATATTACAGTATTATTCCAAAAAAAGATAAGAAGAAGTAGACTTAGAGCAACAACACCTATAAGATACGGATATGCCTTGCTATACCATGCAGAAAAACGATTTTTAAAACTCATTTGTGCACCCTAAGTTCGATATTGTCATACAAGGGGACGCCACGCCAATATTTATCAAGCATCAAATCTATGCATTGTCGCTCAAACTGTATGCAAAGCTCCTGAGAGGAAACATTGTGCATTTCGTTTTGACCTTGACAAAGGTTATACATAACAGGGCAATAGGCTACATTTTTTAAAAAAATTCCAACTTCGGGGCGCCCTTCCACAAATTCACGCGCCACATCAACAAGATTATGGCGATATTCATTTAGGCAAACATTCGCCCGCCTTTGATAGCTAAAATTATCCGCAAAGCATTGAATACGCTTTTCAATAACTGTGGTATTTTCTAAGATCGCCGTAAAAGAGGCCTTCGTTTCGTTAACTTCGGTAAAAAGCTCGAGTATATCTTGATCCAGTTCAGAATAAACCGTTTCTGCATGCACAGCAAACGGGAATACACAAAAAAAAGCAAGAAAAATCAGGAGCTTCCTAGGCATAAAAATCCTTTATGACAATAGCACACCAACATAATGGCACACAGTGAAACGTCTCACGGCAACTTTATAAAAGCATACATTATATTATGTATCATGGCAAATTATTTATCATCATGTTATTCACAATTTCGCGGCGTTACGTTTTTAATAACGATACTCAACAGCCTATAACTCTATACAAAACGCTCTCATGACAGCTGGGGAAGTAAAAGAGCGAAAACATCGTATTTGTATTTGAACATATTCCCTTTATTATACGGTTTATATTTGCATTTTTTTAGCAGAGCTTTAAATAATCCTCAGCTTTTAGCCTTTGCATTGTAACGTCTTGTGCAGGGCAAAAAGCCAGCGTAAGCCAGCATTTTTCATCTAAAGGCACATGCTTCCAATAAAGACCATTGGCAAGCCGCCCCTGACATCCAAAATCGGTATGTACCGTCAAAGGATCAGCCAAAAACCCCAAACCATCGGCTTTCAATGCTGCTTCTTTAATGGTCCACCGCCTGATCAGCTCTTGTGAAGGGTCAGTTGTAGTCTTGATGTCTGTCAATTCTGCTAAAGTAAAGGCGTTTGAAAATTCATCAACTTGCAAAGCTTGTACAGATTCCACATCCACCCCTATGCGCCCTGTCCAACCCGGCGGAGCTAGCGCACAAACAGCATACGGCAGCGTATGGCTAAAACTAAAATGAAGTCCGGCGCATTGAGGGCGGCCATAGCTATCGATAAAGAGCCGGGACAAAAACTCCCCTCCCGGTCTTCCGGTGATTCTTTGCAAAGCATAGCCCAAAAGAACACGAACCAATACCCGAAGAGCGCGGTCCACAGGGCGTCTATTGGCAGCAATACTTTGCGCCTGTTCATGGGGCAACATACGGACAAAGGGGCTTAAAAGCGCTTCTGCCTCGTGAAAATCATGGCTTGGCAAATCTGCCACCAAAATTTTTATGGATTCAGTTGACTGCTTTTTCAAAGTTTCTCACTTATACCACGTCCAAGAATTGCCATTACAATGCCAAGGCCCAATGCTATACTCCGTACAAAAACACCTTCTGTGCGGGGTAAGGCCCACGGCACACCCTAGGTGAAGATGAACCGTTTGTGGCTGCTTTACCTAAGGCCGTTCAATCTGCCAACAACAACGACAAAGGCTTGCCACCGTACATAGCCCCACCCCTTGCACAGAAAGACGAAAGGCACCTTTTTGTAAGCAACTTTCTTTTGGAATAAGCCTTGCGCGAAAGACAGAGCCCTGTATTTTGAACCCTGCTATACGTTCCAAAACAAAGGTTATCGTTAAGGCCTCTTTGTGTAAGACACAACCTTTAAGAGCATCGCACGCTTACGGTAACAATATTCGTAGTTCTAAACGTGCAGGGTTACTGTCTAAAAACCAGCGAAATGGTTCATCATTGATGTACTGTTCCACAAAATGAGGTTTTTTTCAAAAGGATTTTACAATAGGTCAAGTGCCAATTCCCAAAGCTCTTTTGCTGTTGCATCCTGATTAACCGCAATAACAAGGCTTTTTTGTGTTTTGGGATCATAAAAATAATATGCCGCATAGCCTGGATACATGCCGCCCTTGCCAAGCAAGGTTCTGCCATCGCTAAAGGTATACAGTTCCATGCCCTCAAAAAATCCCCACTGGCTCTCAAAGTACGGAGCATAGGTGGTTTTTTGCTTAAGTTTTTCTCCGTCATTTGCCAAATATTCCTCAGGCACAAGGTCATAGTCTGACCAAAGAGAAAGCAAGCGTAGCATATCTTCTGCAGTACCTTGAATGTCTCCACTGCCAAAGGCTAGACTGCTTGTTATAAAGGGCGGTAAAATAACGCCATGTGGGCTATACATGGTATAGCCGCTGCTTTTTTGAGGCACAACCTTGATATCTGAGACAAGACTAAGGTCAAGAGGCGTTTTTACGGCATCCTTGATAAACGTTTCAAGGCTTTGCCCGCGGTCTTCTAAAATAATACCAAGGAGATAGTAACCGGTATTTGAGTATACTTGCTTGGTGCCCGGTTCAAATTGCAATGGGTATTTTGCTATAAGAGGTAATAATTCTTCACGAGTCCAAGCTTTGCCTACGTTAGCAAGGATTTCTGGCATACCAAAAAAATTTGCCAAACCACTTGAGTGGTTTAAAAGCTGCTCAATGGTGATGGACTGTGTCAGGTTTTTAAGTTCAGGGATTATAGTGCGTATATCGGCATCAAGGGACAATTTTCCGCTGGCAATATACGCTTTCATGCGCATGGCCGTGACAAGCTTCGTAAGCGAACCAAAGCGAAAAACCATAGAATTTTGCATGGGCACGTTTAATTCTAAGCTGGCAAGTCCGCGTGCAATGACGGTGGGTTTACCTTTGTCGCTTGCAGGTATGGCCACCACAATTCCGGGGGCATATCCATTGGCTATAAAAGCATCTATTTTTTGTGTGATGTGGTTTTCAGACGCGGTGCTGGACGATGCGTTGATGGGGATGGTGTATAAAAGGACAATACAAGCTATGACGGATAAAATTTTTTCTCTCATGTCAGTCTCCAGCTATAGCGTTTTGAAAAGATAGTGATTGCATCAGCGTTTTTGAAAAACTATCCCAAAAACGTTCCATATGCAGTACATCTTTCTTTATAATACTATTACGTATTAAAAAAACATGTATGAAGCTTTTTTGTATTCTTTAAAAAGTATTGGCCTCAACGTACTACAGGCATGGCTGTGCGTCAACGCGTACTCTTGTGGTTATGACCAAGACTTTTTTCGATAAAGGGATAGAAGATTAGGCTGACAATACAACCTTTTCTCTTTTGCATCTGTACATTTTGGAAGAAAACGTTCTTTAGGAATGTAAAAATACATCCCAGTCAAAATATGACGTGCAAATGTACGCTTATATCCTTCAGCATTCAAAGGGGTAAGCCAAGACATGCAAAACATCCGCTCATACAATCAAAATGTGGTGCTAAAAGGTGAAGAACCTGCATAGGACTCTCAGAACACCAAAAAACTAAGCCCCATAAGGCTTTATATACCTTATGGGGCTTAGTTGGATTATTT
>CAYJHG010000101.1:0-5623 GCA_964369535.1 uncultured Desulfovibrionaceae bacterium | reverse complement strand
ATTAGACATCAATAAAGACTTCTGACGCTAAAATGCAAAAAAAGCAATGCCAAAAAATATACTATTCTGCTCTTGGCATAGCAGCCTGTTGAAAAAGTCGTTTCAAACAAAATGTTTTTAAAACAAACCAAAATCTTCGTTCTTCTCAGGCAGTTCAAAAAGTGTAAGATGCAAGAAAGATTGCTTTTTTTGAGGAAGCATTGGGCTCTTATGGCCCATGCAACGAACAAAAAAGTAATCTGCCGACGCAGATTGCACTTTTTCAACAGCCTGATAGGCACCGTTGATGATAAAAAAGAGTTTGAAGCCTACTTTATCTACATACTGAAAAAATTGCATCAATTTTCATACTCTTACTTTTTTAGGCAGTTATATATTTACTTTCGCCATCTATATGTATAAAAATATACGAACCAAGAAGCAAGTACGCTTTTTTCTGACACTAGTATCCTCAATGACACTTGGAGATTATTATGAAAAACCTTGAATTATTTGGCATATGCCCTTTTGTGACTTCACAAAAATTGCTCACTGGCAAATGGTCCATTTATATTCTCTATTTGCTTTCCGGCCGCACAATACGCTTCAATGAGCTTTTACGCTTAATGCCCAAAGGAATGACACATACAACGCTTTCCAGACAGCTAAAATCACTTGAAGAAGACGGGTTAATCATACGCACTGAATTCGCGCAAATTCCCCCAAGGGTAGAATACTCTTTAAGCCCCATAGGTGTACAATTTCAAGCCGTTTTAGACCAATTGGAAATTTGGGCTAATTTGTATATCAAACAGCACAAAAAAAATAATCAAAACCCTGTTGCACCACCAAGCCTAAAGACCACAACAAGCACTTGACACTAGCATAAAAATACTAGTATTATGGTACATAATAAATACATTAACGTGGTTAAGTATACAGCTTTTTCCTAGTGTTTTGGTAGACTTTAATGAAAAATATTCATGTTTTGCTTTTAACTGAAAAGAGGTGTAGCTCCATGTCTAAAGTAAAAAATGCTCCTATGAAGCACCTTTCAGCTTGGTCACCATGTACCATAGTGCTCACCATAACTGCATATATTTTGCTCGCACTACTTAACGCCAACCTTGCATTTGCAGCACAGGAATTTTCCTTAAGCGATGACGAGAAGGCCTATCTTCAAAACGCAAAGCCCATTAAAGTCACCTATGACGCTTTTTGGCCCCCTTTTGAAAAATTTGATGTAGAAACCAATTCCATACAAGGCATTAATTATGAAATCCTCATGCTTATAGCAGATCTTACGGGTTTAAAATTTGAATTTATACACGGCAAAACATACGGAGAAGCCTTAGAAGACATACGCCTTGCTAAAACAGACATGCACTTAAGCTATGACACAAATCCCCAAAAAGCCCAAGAGCTTAACGCTATATTGTCACATGCATATCTTAACAGTCCCATAGCCATGATTGGAAAGTCGTTTCAAATTACAAATAACTGTGTTTTTGCCGCTTCAAAATTGCACCCTGTGATTATAGAATTCATAAAAAAAACATTTCCCAACAGCACCTTGCTTGAATTTGAAGATATTACTGCAGCCTATGAGGCTGTTGAAAATAATGAAGCAAATTTTACCTTTGAAAATGTTTATGCCGCTCGTTCGGCCATCTCTGAAGGTGGGTATCCCTTATTACGCATAGTGAATATATTACCTATACACGATGAACTTTCATTCATTTTTAATGAAAATGTGGATCCAAGGCTCATTTCCATATTTAACAAAGCCATCGCCGCCTTTCCACAAGATAGATTCAGCAATATTTTATTAAAACACACCACAAGCCCAAGTTATACATCACAATTTGTACAATATTTATCTTATATAGGTGTAAATCTTTCTATAAGTATCATAGCTTTGCTATGTGCGCTTATGTTGGTGCTTTCTATTTACACCAGAAGGCAAAGAAAGCTCAAAAAAACAATAGACAGAAAACGCATGCAAATACAAGGACTTCTCGATGCGTTCCCCATGCCTATCTATATTGCAAGTATGAACACATACAAAATGCTCTATTGCAATAAAGCCCTGCGTGATCTTTTTGATTGCGAACATGTTATTGGCATGCCCTGCTACAAAGCCTTGCGGCAAAATGATGCCCCCTGTGACAACTGTAGCAACGATACCATTGCAAAAATGTCTTCTCCGTATATGTTTAATCGCTATGAATCTACCCTTAAAAAGCACCTTCAATATGTTGATTCTTGTATTACTTGGAATGATGAAGAAAAGGTGCGTTTATCCATTATCACAGATATTACGGAAACTTTAGAAGCTCAAAAAGAAAAAATGGAAAAAGAACTCAATGCCGTTATTTCCGAAAACTTGCCCTTGGGTATTACATTCTGGAATGAAAAAGGCGAAATTGTAGATTGCAATCAAGAAATTTTGCGCATGTTTAAAATGAGCTCAAAACAAGAATATAAAGAAAATTTCCTATTACTTTCACCAATTTATCAGCCTGATGGCACAAGTTCTCAAAGTACCATAGCTCAAAATCACTTGAAGGTACTTGAAGAAGGATATTGCCGTTTTGAATGGATACACAACAGCGTGGAAGGCGAACTTATTCCTACAGAAATAGTGCTTGTGCGCTCTATGCTACATGGAGAAACCGTTGTCATTTCTTATGCAAAAGACCTGCGCGAAGTCAAAAAAACCCAAGAATTACTCAAAGAAGCAGAATTACGCAACATGCTCATGCTTGATTCCATGCCCATGGGCGTACACTTTTGGAATGACGAGGGCCAAATTATTTATGCAAACCTTGCCTCCGTGGAGCTTTTAGGTTTTACCACCAGAGAAAACCTTATGCAAAATTTCCATAAAATGTTTCCGGAGCTGCAACCTGATGGGCAAAAATCTTTAGATTATATTGGAGACTTACTTAAAAAAGCATCTAAGCAAGACATATTAAAAACCAATGCCCATTGCATGAATGTGCTTACCGGCGAAACCATATTGGTGGAAGTTTTTATGGTGCGCACATCCTATCGTGCCAAGGACGGAGTTATTGTTTATTTTAGAGATTTACGCGAACGTGAAGCCATGATGCAAGAGATTGCCCAAAATGAGCAAGAACTGCGCCACGCCAAGGAACTTGCCGAACAAACCACCAAGACTAAGGGTGAATTTTTGGCCAATATGAGCCATGAGATCCGCACCCCCATGAATGGTATTTTAGGACTTTTGCGCCTTTTAGAACAAACACCCTTAAATACCACACAAATTGATTATGTTAATAAGACAACTTTTTCTGCCAACAATCTCATGCGTATCATTAATGATATTCTTGATTTTTCCAAAATTGAGGCCGGAAAATTGGAAATGGAAGCCAATCCCTTTACCTTACAGGGCATAGGCCAAGATGTGCTTGATTTATACGGCCCAAGATGCGCTGAAAAAGGCTTGCACCTTGAAATTATGTCAGGAGAATTTGGCACAACATTTTTACTTGGCGATGCCTTGCGCTTAAAGCAGGTAATTTTCAATTTGGTAAGCAATGCCATTAAATTTACCGACAAAGGCACCATAACATTTGAGGTTGAAAGTTCTGTACATAAGGCGCAAGAATTACACTGCAAATTTGCTGTGCGCGATACAGGCATTGGCTTAAGTGAAGAACAGATCAAGCGTCTATTTTCTGCCTTTTCACAAGCCGATAACACAGTAACGCGTAAATACGGCGGCACAGGGCTTGGATTAGTTATTGCTAAAAATATCATTTCCATGATGCAAGGTGATATTTGGGTTGAAAGTGAACCTGGCAAAGGCTCGACTTTTTTCTGCACAGCCATATTCCCCATTGAGGATGTTTCACTGCGTCAAAGAGAAGTCGATGACAAGGATTTTATAGCTACAGGCTCGTTAAATACAGGTCATTTACTTCTTGCAGAAGACAATGAAATAAACCAACTTGTTGCCCAAGAGCTTTTACTAGCTGCCGGCTTTACCTTAGACATTGCCAACAATGGCCAAGAAGCTTTAAACATGCTTAAAGATAAACACTATGATGCAGTGCTCATGGACATTCAAATGCCTATCATGGATGGCTATACCGCTACAGAGCAAATACGAAAACAAGATAAATATGCACGCCTACCCATTATCGCCATGTCTGCCCATGCCATGAAAGGTGATAAGGAACTTAGCATTTCACACGGCATGAATGATCACGTTACAAAACCCATCGACGCCAATGAGCTTTATAGAACATTGAACTATTGGATTTCAAAAAACACTTAAAAAGGCAATATTATGCAACTCATACGGATTTCCAACAGCCAAACAAAAGAATTTGCACAAGCGTATCAAATATATAAAGACAGCTTCCCTATCTTTGAACAAAGATCGCTCAAAGATCAGCTTGAGGCTTTGACCGACCCGGATTACCATTGTCATATTATACAAAATGATGATCAAACTATCATTGGTTTATTGTTTACTTGGCGCACAAATTCTTTTATCTATGTGGAGCATTTGGCTATTTTAGAAAGCGAGAGGGGCAAAAACTTAGGAACAAGCTTACTCAACCATCTTAAAGAAACATCATCACTGCCCATTATATTAGAAATTGACCCACCGGTTGACGCCATTTCCATCAGAAGAAAGGGTTTTTATGAAAATCTTGGCTTTGTTATGCACGATTTTGACCATATACACCCTGCATTTTGCGAAGATTCAGGCGCCTATAGCTTAAAAGTGCTGGCCATGCCCCCCATCGATACAGCTTTGTATAATGAATTTAGAACGTATTTAGATGATAGAATTATGTATTATTCTTTTTCAAGAAAATAGAAGGCTACAAAATGGAAAGTATATTCATTGTATATACATATTTTTAATAATTTTTCTTAGCTCTGCTTCCTTTGCATATGCAGAAGATACGGACTTTACTATACGCAATGACGATACCAATAAAGCAAACCTCACGCAAATTATTGAATCTGTACTGGAAAGCCAAGAAAATATTCTCATAGATATTGAAGAAGAACGAAAAAAGCATCAAGACCTTTTGCGCGATTAAATTATACACCTTGGCACGCTACGCCAAAACATTCAAAATGATTTCAAAAAATTATACCAGCTGTACTGGCTTAATCAAGAACGCCCCACAGAGCTCAGCCTTATAACGGAACAAATTAGCAGATTTATCTTTCAACTGCATAGACTTTACGACCCACTTGAGCGCAAAAAAAAGCAAATTGAAATGCGCCTAAAACAGTTGAATAATATTGTGGACAGCTTAAATGCCCTTGATCATGATGCTGCATACCTCATGCTGTCGCGCGCAGTAAGCTTAAAAAATTCCTACATTCTCTTTAATGTCAGAACTGAGCAAGTTCTTAATAACACAAAAGAAGTGCTTGATACCCTCACAAGCACATACAAAGAACTTGAAGAAAAAATGCCTGGCTTTTGGTTTGGTTACTACATAGACCAAAAAATAGAATTTTTTGACAGTCTATTTACTTGGCATGAATCGGCTTTCTTTAGTAATCTGCTTTCACACTTTACCATTTCCTTGCTCAGAGAAATCCCCCCTACCGTTCACGCCTGGTCCATGGTATTGAGCAATATTTT
>CAYJHG010000100.1:0-5669 GCA_964369535.1 uncultured Desulfovibrionaceae bacterium | reverse complement strand
TGTCCAAGGGGCAGATTACGCTACCTAAGGATATTAGAGAGGCTTTGGGCTTAAAAACTGGGGATAGGGTGACACTTATTCGTCAAGATAATCAGGTTGTTATGATGAATTCTGCCATATACGCCTTGCAAATGTTGCAAAGCTCTATGCAGGGGGAAGCAGCAAAGGCAGGGATACAGTCCGCTGAAGATGTGGACAATCTTATCATGGAAATGCGGTCTGCGGATAAGTCATAATGCGTTGTTTCATTGATACTAATATTCTCATCTCTGCGGCACTGTTTCCAGATAGTGTTCCTGCAAAGGCATTCTTTAAAGCTGTATCAGTGCCGCATACTGCCCTTGTAAGTGATTATTGCTTAACCGAAATGCGTAATGTGTATGTACGCAAATTTCCCCATAAACTACAAGATCTTGAACAGTTTTTAGATTTAATTACAGACGTAATAGAAATCGTCACAACGCCAACCGAGCCAGTAGCAAATAGTGTTGAAGCTGAACAAAGCATACGAGATATTAACGACCGCCCCATATATCGAGCTGCCATTGCTGCCAAAGCCAACCTAATCATCACAGGCGATAAGGATTTACTGGACGCTGGTATCACGCATCCTAACATCCTAACGGCAGCCGAATTTTTGAGCGAATAAATTTTGACATCCAAAAAGGTAGTACAGGGCTAGTACAATAATATAATGCACAACAAAAAAGGGTTTACGCTTTTAACGTAAACCCTTTTCATATAATGTCATTTGTGGCGCGGCTGAAGAGATTCGAACTCCTGACCTACAGGTTCGTAGCCTGGTGCTCTATCCAGCTGAGCTACAGCCGCGCTTGATGCAAGAGGCAAACTACGGAAAAAGGTTGCATTGGTCAAGTTTTTTTATATGTTTTTTAAGAGAGTTCTAGCCAAGCATACGGAATGTTCTTTCGTATACTTAGCTAGAATGTAAAAATACTACCTTGCTTCAAGGATATTTTTTCCCGGAGTGCAAGTGGTTTTGATATTGAGTTTACTTGGGTTTGCAAGGCTTAGGGCAAAGGCTGCCACAGGGCTTAACGCTTGTTCAGGTTGTGAGGAAATATCTAATGTTCCGGGAGCTTGCAAGCATTGTTCAATGGCTGTAACACCGTCTTGCCCAAGTATGGGAGCAATTTCTGCCAAAGCCATATGGATTTGCTGCATAAGCTCTGCATGTAAGTTTTCAGCCGGTATATTTTGTATTTTGCTAAAGGTCATAAGGATATTGTGTAAAATATCTTTGTCTTGCATACGCAGCTTCAATGCGCTTAAGCGTATATCGTCAAGAGCCTTATCCACAAGAATTTCATTGTCGGTATTTTCTACAGCAGCCACATAGGATTCTTTATTCAGCAAAAAATCCAATTCTACAGAAGTTTTTGTGTCTTTAGCCAAAGCAACATCGGCACTTAGGCTGCTTGTGTCGTCATTGGCCAGTTTTGCTTTTAAGCCAAGGTCAAAATGCATACGGGAAGAGCCAAATATGCTATTAATGAGCACTTGTTCTACAGGGCTTGGAGATAGCAGCGAACTGTCAAAAGAGATATCATCCAAGGTTAGTTTTGTGGAAACATTGCCTATTTTAGCAATGTCAAAGTCTAAAAGCATTTCTATGTGCTTAATGCTGCCCAAGTCTTTTTTTGTATTGTCAATATGATAGGTGCTGTTAAGGTTGGTTAAAGTGTATTTTTGTTTGGGAATAAGCATAAAATTGTTTAAGGCTGTGGCTATGAGCTCTTTCATGTCTGCATCAGACATGCCTTCAAGGCCTTCATCATCTAATTGAGTCAATAAAAATAAAAGTTCAGGGCTGAGCATGGGGCTGTTTTCCACTTGTAAGCTGTCTAAATTTAGATCTAATTTTCCACCTGAGGGTATGTCTATGGTGCTTGTGCGCATGTTTTCTATCATATAATAAGCTATTCCACGAGCGCTAATATCTTTGCTTTCAGCTTTTTTGGTGCTTTGGGTGCTGTCTATTTTTTCGTCTTTTGAGTGTAATACATGATCAGTGTAGCTTAAGTACGCCACTTCAGCCGCAAGCATGGCTTTAAAAAATTCTTTTGAAAAGCCTTCTCTTTCTTTTATGGCAATGACAGCGGCAAGGTTTTGTTTCCAATTTTTTATGGTAGCAGAGGCAACACTCATGGTATTGGCTTGCCCTAAGATCATTATGCTGCCTTTGATATTTTCAAAATGCACTTGGTCTGCCACCTTGGGCATGGGGGCATTCACATCGGTAAATGCCTGCATGTTTGGACTCTTTATTGTAATATTTTGAATGTGCACCGTGCTGTCTTTATACAATATATCTTTACCTTTCAGGTCTTTTATGGTGAGTGTGTCCTCAAAGGTGTCATAGTTGACGGCAGAAGCAGACATATTGTTTTGGAGTAAAAGGCTTTGCACTTCTTCTGCAATATTATTTTGAAAATACTGCATACCCAAGTAACCTGCGCCCACAAGAGCTAAAATGGCTATGCCGAAGATTATTTTTGCATTTTTCATATATACCTCTTTATTTAATTTTTTCATATATATTACAGTGTATATGCTTTGCAGTTAATTCACAAGATGATTTTAATGTGGAGCAGAAAAACTAGCCAGCGTGCGCCATTGCCCCGCTTGTGAAATGGCCTTTATTTTCGTACAATGGTTTGCAGCAGTGTTTAAAGAAGATTAATTTGTGTAATTATTTAAATGTTGAAGGTATTGTATGCCCATAGTGCCATATGCGCAGCGCTTGTCCTATGTGGGAAGGGCAGGTGTGCTCTTTCACCATATCCCCAAATGCGGTGGCTTGAGCCTTGCCGCCATGCTAAAGCCATGTTTTCCGCATGCTTGTGGTGTACATCACAATATTTTGAGTGCTGCCCATGTGCAAAAACAGGCAGACTTTTTTTATGGTCACGGTGTGCTGGGTTTAGAAGCGTATTTACCGGAAAATAAAGATTTTTATTATATAACCTTTTTGCGCCATCCGTATTCTTTGGTTCAATCCTTGGTGCATTTTTCGCAATGGCTTTTTCCGCGTGAAAAGTTTTTTGCAGCTAAGGCTCAAGATATTTTGCGCATTTTTCCCATAAAAAATTTTCTCATACATTACCTTGGGCAAGGTGATGCAGCAAGGGCTGAAGCAAGGCTTTTTGAAGAAATGGCTTTCTTTGGTTTGCAAGAAGAATTTTCTACCTCCATAATGGCTTTGAGTGAACTTATACCAACCTTGGCCACGCAGAAAATTGTGAGCAAAAACATATCTGCGCCCAAGGAATTTGCCCTTTCTGCTTCTGTTGAGGAAGCTTTTTTTGAAACACATGCAGCCGACATTGCCCTGTATGAAAAAGCTGTGAAGGAATTTCAAAGACGCACGGAACACTTGGTCGTGCAGAAAGAAAAAAATATCGAACCCAATGTGCAGGCTCAAAAAACAATGACGAACAAAGTCGAGCGCAGCGCTCAAACGGTGGAAGCCTTGCGCGAAACTGTTTTGGCCGGTGAAGATATATTGGGCATAGACGAAGTTTCGGCGCGTTTTGAAAATTGGATGCACATTCTTATGCACGCATTTGACACTGAAGATGAACAAAAAATCTTTTTTAAGTGGCTTATGCAAAGGGTTAAGCAGAGGCCGTCTTGCCTATTTTTTGCATTTTTTACGGCATATAAGGCTCATTTACCCGAGCTTCTTGTTGTAGCTAAAGAGTTATTTTCTTTATGCATGCAAAGAGATGCACACAATACTTTGCGTGTGCTTGTGCAATGTCGTTTTCATATTATAGACATAATTCTAGCGCGTGGATTTTGGTCAAAAAATGCAGGAAATCTGGAAGAAATCGGGCAAGATTTTAAAATGCTCTGCATAGCTTGGCTGCATACCATGTCTAAACAGGCCGCTTGGCAAAGGGCAAGCAGCGTCTTACAAGAAAAAATTTTACAAACACAATCGATACGCTTTTCACAAGCAAAAAAAGAACAGGAAGCAAAAATAGAGGTGAGTATACAGCATTGCCTAGATGCAACATGTGAATTTTCAAGGGAAAATGTATTTTTCTTGCATATGTTGTAGCTCATAAGTAAAAAAAAAGTTTATTTTTTTTACAAAAAAGTCTAGAATAAAGCCTGTAGAAGAGGAGAGTTTTATTTTTTGTCATAATCTTAAGGTCTTAGAGAGGGGTAGAGATGGACGGTTTTATACAAGTAGTTACGAATATTTTGAATCCGATTAATGGCTTTGTGTGGGGCCCTGTCATGCTTATTCTTTTGCTTGGCACGGGCGTATTTTTAACCTTGGGTTTACGCTTTTTGACATTTAGACGTATACCTGAAGGTTTTAAAAAATTGTGGCAAAGAAGAAAAGTAGCCGACGGTGTTGACGGAGAGCTTTCTCCTTTTGAAGCCCTAATGACAGCTCTTGCCGCTACCATTGGTACCGGTAACATAGCCGGTGTGGCCACAGCCATATTTGTGGGTGGACCTGGCGCGCTATTTTGGATGTGGTGCACAGCCATGGTTGGTATGGCCACCAAGTTTTCCGAAGTTTTGCTTGCGGTGAAATATCGTGAAGTTACACCGGAAGGCAACGTGGTGGGCGGCCCCATGTATTACATTAAAAATGGTCTTGGCGCTAAGTGGGCATGGCTTGGAACTTTGTTTGCCGTGTTCGGATCCATTGCCGGTTTTGGTATTGGCAATTTAACTCAAACCAACTCCATTGCTGAAGCTGTTAAAGCTAACTTTGGTGTTGACCCCATGATCACCGCTTCCATTTTGTTTGTGCTTGTGGCTGCTGTGCTTATTGGCGGTGTGCAGCGCATTGGTGCTGTGGCAGGTAAAATTGTTCCTACCATGGCTTTCTTCTATATTGTCGCATCCTTACTTGTTATTGTCATAAAAATTGACGTTATTCCACAAGTGTTTAGCATGATTATAACCGAAGCATTCACGCCTTCTGCAGCTTTTGGCGCATCCATTTGGATGACCATTCGCTATGGTGTGGCTCGTGGTGTATTCTCCAACGAAGCCGGCCTTGGTAGTGCGCCCATTGCCCACGCCACCGCCACCGTGCGTAATCCTGTGAACCAAGCCCTCATCGGTATGCTTGGAACCTTTATTGATACCATTTTGGTGTGTTCCATGACCGGTTTTGCCATTTTGGCTTCTGGCGTGTTAGATCCTACCAATGGTGTAAACGGTGCGGCACTAACATCTGCTGCCTTTAACTCCGTGCTTGATGGTGTATTGCCTGTTGGTTTTGGTGGTGTTTTGGTAACAGTTGCTCTGTGCCTTTTTGCTTTCACCACCGTTCTTGGTTGGTGCGTATACAGCGAACGCTGCATGATCTATCTTTTTGGCGACAAGGTTCTTAAGCCTTTCCGCATGGTGTTTACTCTTGTTGTGCCCCTTGGCGCCATGGCAAAGCTTGATGTGGTATGGTTGCTTGCAGATACCTTAAATGCTTGTATGGCCATCCCCAACTTGATAGCCTTGATATTCTTAAGCCCAGTGGTATTTATGACGGTTAAAGAATATTTAGCTCAAGAAAAGAAATAAATTTGTTTAGATAGTATTAAAAAAGGGAGGTTGCGGCCTCCCTTCAGACTGATGACAAACCCCCTTTCGGGGTGTTTGCGCCACCTAAGACAGTAAAA
>CAYJHG010000099.1:0-5722 GCA_964369535.1 uncultured Desulfovibrionaceae bacterium | reverse complement strand
ACATCCATGCGCATGGCCATTTCAGGGCACATATCAGCCACAATGGCTTCAAGGTCCAGCAAGAAAATGACTCTTTCTTCAAGCCGCACAACGCCGGTTATGGCACTACGACTTAAGGATTGCAAAAGAGCGCCTGGGCCTTCCACGTCTGTCCAGCTTAAACGGTAAATTCGATTAACACCAGATACTAAAAAACCTGTGATAATATTATTGAATTCCGTAACTATAATTTTAGCGTCTTCGTCTTCTACAATGGAAGAATTGTCTAAATATTTAGCTACATCCACAAGAGGAACCACGCGCCCATTGCGGTGCATAAAAGCACCTAAAATGGCAGGGTGTCGCATTTCTGGCATAGACGTAATTTTTTGCATGCGGATAATTTCAACAACTTTAGCCACATTGAGGCCATAGTGTCCAATTTCATTATCTTCATGAACAAAGAACTCCACAATTTCTAGTTCGTTGGTTCCGGATTCTAAAAGAATATTCGTTTGTGCCATAAAAATCTCCTCTCCACCCGGAAATAGACTTTAGTATTCGCTTTATATTTAGGCATGTTATCAGTAGTAAGTCGCAAATGAAGTTTTTTGGATAAATTAATATTGTTTCAAAAAAACATACATTACATAATATTATGTCGCAAATGCGATTACGTCAATGCTTAACATACTAAGCGCTGAATTTCATATCGGTAAAAGAAAAAAAATAATTAGGCCTTAAGCAAAAAAAGGGGAAAAATTACTTCCCCTTTTATAAAATTACTTTTGGAATAGAGGAAATTTACGCGCAAAAACTTCCACAGAATGGTTAATAGAAGCGAGCTTTGCAGAGTCATTCACACAAGCTAAGGCATCGACAATCCAAGCAGCCACTTGTTGCATATGCTCTTCTTTCATGCCGCGTGTGGTCAAAGCAGCTGTACCAAGGCGCACCCCTGAAGTGATAAAGGGAGAGCGTGTTTCAAAAGGCACAGTATTTTTGTTAACAGTAATACCAGCTGCATCCAATGCGTGTTCTGCGTCTTTGCCGGTAATGTTTTTATTGGTTAAATCCATTAGAATTAGATGGTTATCTGTGCCGCCTGAAACTAAATCATAGCCGGCATCCATAAGGCTTTTGCCAAGCACTGCGGCATTTTTTACCACTTGTTCTTGATATAATTTAAAAGAAGGCTGTAGGGCTTCACGGAAAGCCACGGCCTTGGCAGCGATAACGTGCATGAGTGGGCCACCCTGAATGCCTGGGAAAATCTGACTATTCAAAGATTTGCCCATGTCTTCGGTGGATAAAATCATGCCACCGCGTGGACCGCGCAAAGTTTTGTGGGTGGTGGTGGTGACCACATGAGCATGTGGTATGGGAGAAGGATGCATGCCCGTTGCCACAAGGCCGGCAATGTGAGCCATATCCACAAGAAGCTTTGCGCCCACAGCATCTGCAACAGCACGAAAGCGGGCAAAGTCTATGATGCGAGCATAGGCAGAACCACCGGCCACAATGAGAGCCGGCTTATGTTCGTGAGCTAATTTTTCCATGGCGTCATAATCAATGCGCCCTGTTTCACGCTCCACACCATAAGGAACAATATTGAAAAGGCGGCCAGAAAAGTTTACAGGGCTGCCGTGGGTTAAATGCCCACCGTGCGAAAGGTCCATTCCTAAAATGGTATCCCCGGGCTTAATGCACGCAAAGTAGGCGGCCATATTGGCTTGAGAGCCAGCATGCGGTTGCACGTTTACATAATCGCAGCCAAAAAGTTCCTTGGCACGTTCAATGGCAACATTTTCTGCTATGTCCACATATTCGCATCCGCCATAATATCTTTTGCCAGGATAGCCTTCGGCGTATTTATGGGTCATGATGGAACCTTGAGCCTCGCGCACAGACGGAGAAACAAAGTTTTCTGATGCAATGAGTTCAAGTTTACTTACTTGACGACCGGCTTCAAGTCCTATAGCATTTGCAATTTCAGGGTCTTGCAATAAAAGTTCGTGCATAATTTATCCTCATGAAAATCTAAAAATACACCGCTGATTTTTGCGTACCAGTGGAATACACTTCAAAAATATTAAAATCAGTTTAAAAAGTGCCAGATGCGAGGAAGGTAATTTTTTTTAAGGCAACATAGGGCTCTTTGGCCCATGCCACGAAAAAAAAGATACCTGACAAAGCAGATGGCATTTTTTTAACAGATTTTACTGCCATTTTTTAAATATAAGGCTAGCATTCGTCCCACCAAAACCGAAGGAATTACACATGCCGTATGTGCATTGTACTTTTTCTGAACCTTGGCTCATGTAGTTCAAGTCGCATTCAGGATCGGGATTATCAAGATTGATAGTGCCCGGAATAATGCCATGGTGCAAAGCAAGCACAGTAAAGACACTTTCAATGCCTCCGGCTGCACCAAGCAAGTGCCCTGTCATGGATTTCGTGGCAGAAATGCGGATATTTTTAGCATGTTCGCCAAACACAAGCTTGATAGCCTTTGTTTCGCAAGAGTCGTTTAAATAGGTGGACGTGCCGTGAGCATTAATATGGTCAATATCTTCAGGTGCAATTCCAGCATCTTTAATGGCATTTTGCATGGCTCTGGCCATGCCTTCGCCGGATTCGTGGGGCGCTGTCATGTGGTAGGCATCGCAAGATGTGCCATAACCCACCAATTCTGCATAAATGGTAGCACCACGCTCAAGGGCATTTTCCAATGGTTCAAGCAAAAGCAAACCAGCGCCTTCGCCAATAACAAAGCCATCGCGTTCTTTGTCAAAGGGGCGTGATGCCTTGGTGGGATCATCATTGCGGGTAGAAAGGGCTTTTAGGGCTGTAAAACCTGAAACACCAAGAGGTGTTACTGTTGCTTCCACACCACCTGTGATAACAGCTTCTGTGCGCCCAAGGATCATTTCACTCCAAGCTGTGCCAACGGCATGTAGAGCCGAAGCACAAGCTGTGGTGGCCACAAGGTTATTGCCCTTGGCACCGGTGAAAATGGCAATTTGACCTGGTGCCATATTGGCTATGAGCATGGGAATGAGAAAGGGCGAAATTTTATTGGGGCCTGCTTGCAAAAGCTTGGTGTGAAAAGTTTCAATGGTAGAAAGGCCACCTAAGCCAACTCCCAAAATAACATCCGTATCATGAGCATTATTGGCATCAATAACGAAACCCGAATTTTCCATGAGCATAGTAGAAGCTGCAACGGCAAATTGGGTAAAGCGATCCATGCGCTTTGCTTGTTTATACGGCATAAAATCTTCTGCCACAAAGTTTTTCACTTCACCTGCAATGCGTGATTCATATTCGGTGCAATCAAAATGGGTGATGGGCGCAATGCCAGATTCACCGGCTAAAAGACGTTCCCAAGTGCTTTGTAAGTCATTGCCAAGAGGGGTTAAGGCAGATAAGCCTGTAACGACAACACGCCTGCGGCTCATGCTATGAACTCCTTAAAAATTAGGCATTACGCAGTACGCTTTGCCGGAAAAATGATAAAATATATAAGAGCCGGAAAGCATTTTTCCGGCTCAAAGTCTGCACAGAAAAACTATTTGTTTTCGATATAGCTGATGGCGTCTTGAACTTTCAAGATTTTTTGCGCGTCGTCATCGGCGATTTCGATGTCAAACTCTTCTTCCATAGCCATGATAAGCTCGGTCAAATCAAGGGAATCAGCGCCAAGATCTTCAACAAAGGATGCGCCGGGTTTTACTTCTTCGGCGGATACGCCAAGTTGTTCTACGATGATGTTTGTAACTTTTTGTGCTACGTCAGACATGGAAGCCTCCAATTCTTTTTGTTCTTTTTTGTTGACATTAACAGTACATGCCGCCATTTACGGCAAGAATTTGTCCTGTAATATAACCGGCCTTTTCAGAGGCAAGAAATGCCACCGCATTGGCCACATCTTCTACCGAGCCCATACGCTTTAAGGGAATAGCTTCTTCATAAGCTTTGCGTATGTCGTCAGGTAGTTGTGCTGTCATATCCGTTTCAATAAATCCGGGAGCCACAGCATTTACTGTGATATTGCGTCCGGCTAATTCCTTAGCAGCAGACATGGTCATGCCATGCATGCCGGCTTTGGCCGCGGCATAGTTAATTTGCCCGGCATTACCCATTTGCCCCACCACCGAAGAAATATTCACAATGCGTCCAAAGCGTTGTTTGCTCATGATTTTGGCAGCTTCGCGCAAACACACAAATGCTCCGCGCAAATTTGTGTGCAAAACGCTGTCAAAGTCGTCATCCTTCATGCGAATAAGAAAACCGTCCTTGGTAATGCCAGCATTATTCACAAGCAAGTGCAAGTCTACCTTGCCTTTAATATGTGTGGCAAAAAAATCTGCTACAGCTTCGGCATCGGAAACATTTAAGCAAAAGGCTTGTGCTTTTCCACCTTTTTGGCAAATACTTTCGGCCACAGCTTTGGCTTCATCGGGTTTGCTCACATAGGTTAAAAAAACTTCGTAGCCTTCTGTAGCCAGAGTTTCGGCAATGCATTTACCTATGCCGCGCGACCCTCCGGTCACAAGGGCTGTTTTAACATTTTCGGACATGTTTTTCTCCGGTCATAAGCATTTTGTGGTATTATAATTATAAATACTCACAAATCGTAAAACTTCATACCTTAAAGTGGCACAACTTTCAATATTTTGCTGTTAAAATATTCCTTTTATATGGCAAAGGGCTGAAACTTAAATATTGTTAATAAGTAATAAGAGCAGCACCCCAAGTAAATCCAGCACCCACTCCGGCCACAAGCACACGCTCACCCTTTTTAAGCAAGCCTTGTTCTTTGGCATCGCCAAGGGCTAAAGGCACAGAAGCTGAAGATGTATTGCCGTATTTATGCACATTGCAAAAAACTTTTTCTTCGGCAATGCCAAGGCGTGTACCCACAGCTTCAATAATGCGCAAATTGGCTTGGTGCGGCACAAATAAAGATATATCGTCAAGAGAAATGCCGCTTTTTTCAAGAACTTCGTGGCACACTTTTGTCAAATTTCGCACAGCATGCTTAAAAACTTCGCGCCCTTGCATTTGCAAGAAAAAATCTTCGTTAATGGTGGTGCCTAGTTCATATGATTTTTGCGTACCACCACCTATGGTGATGAGATTACTTAAAGAACCGTCGCTATGGCATATGGCATCTGAAATACGAGGGCTACCCTTGTCTGAGGGTTTGCCACGGAGCACAAAGGCTCCTGCTCCGTCACCAAATAGCACACAAGTGGTACGGTCTTGCCAATTTAAACGACGGCTTAAGGCTTCGGCACATACCAAGAGTACCACAGCATCTTTATGCACGGTGGTAAAAGTTTCTGCCAAGGCCAAACCATATATAAACCCTGAACATGCCGCATTAAAGTCCATGGACATAACCGTGCCACAACCAAGCTTGCCGGCCAATATGGTGGAAGCTGCAGGCGTTAAATATTCAGATGAGCAGGTGGCAAAAAGAATATGTGTCACATCTTGTGCCGTAAGTTCTGCTTCTTGCAAGGCTTTTTGCGCAGCTTTTAAACCAAGGTCGCTAACTTGTTCATCTTCTGCAAGGATATGGCGTGTTTTTATGCCTGTGCGAGTGGTTATCCATTCGTCACTTGTGTCTACAAATTTACTCAAATCTTGGTTGGTAAGCACACGAGAAGGCACATAAATACCAAATCCATGAATATAACAATGGGTAGTCATAATAATTGCCTTGCGCAAGGCG
>CAYJHG010000098.1:0-5856 GCA_964369535.1 uncultured Desulfovibrionaceae bacterium | reverse complement strand
TGATGTATGGTGTTTTGAGTATGTACAAAATGCCTTAGAGAAGCAATGCTTCATAGGAATTTTTTTTAAGATAAGAAAGTTGTATAGAAAATCCTTTTTTCGGCAATATAATGAGCTTTAACTCTTGTCTTTGTATTTATTTTGATGTACTTTCCTATTAAGGCATGTGGTATGTTTTATTGCAGGCTACATTGCGTTCATGTGATGCAGTTTTGAAAAAACTTTCGAGGGAATTTTGTCAGGTAATTTTTAGTGCAATCCCATTGTATGTTGACAATATGCTGAAGGTGCTTTTTCAGATTCAAGTACTATATTAAGGAGAGGCCTAGTGTCTTTTTCATGGGAAGATATTCCTGCAGCTGTGACGCGGCCTTTGCTTCAAGGTTCCGTAGGTAATCTGCATCTTTTGGAAATTAGTAATAAAATTATAGAAGCAACGCAAAATGTTCCTCAAGACAAAGCTTTGCGTTGGCTTGCCATGTCAGCGCAAGTTATGATGTCTGCTTGGGAATGGGATATACTCAATCCTAATACAGCTAACTATGTATTAAAGCTGCACGAAATGTATCCTGTGCTTGATACGCAAACTTTGGCTTTTGCCAAGACTGTGGGTGGGATAACGCCACCTGCCAATGTGATGGAATTTCAGTATGTTCTTTTAAAAGAAGGACATGACGCTGCCTTGGACTATTTGGAAAACGCCTTAAAGCGTGATGCTGGGCAGTTATTTTGGCTTTGGCGCGGTATATTGCTTGGCATGATGGAAGGAAAATTTGCTGACGTGGAGCGTTGGCTTTCGCGTGATAAATTGCTGCCCAAGGGTGTGCGTCTTGGTTTGCTTGGTGATGCTGCCATGGGTAAGGGAGATTTTCTGGGGGCAAGCGCTTGTTATCTTGCTTCTTTGCGTGAGTTTCCTTCTCTTGTATGGCGCGAGCGTTTGGGCGAGGCTTCTTTGCAGAATAAGTCTTTAGACTTAGCCTTGGGGCAGTGGGATTTAGTGTTGCAAAAAAGACCATGGCATACAAACCTTTTATTAAAGCGCTATGATCTTAGAAATGGCAACCATAAAGATGGTGCGTTTCCGCAAGGGCGAGGAGCTGTACTTTTATACACATGGAATAAAGCCAATTATTTAGAGCAATGCTTAGCCTCTTTGGCAGAAGCAGATATGCGTGATACGTCAATTATTGTTTTAAATAATGGTTCTACGGATCATACAAAATCTGTGATCAGGGCATTTGGGCACAAACTTGGCGAGCGTTTTATTCCGGTGGATATGCCCTGTAATATTGGTGCTCCGGCTGCGCGCAACTGGCTTTTAACTTTGCCTGAAACGCGAGATTGCGAATGGGTTGCCTTCTTAGATGACGATGCAATGGCTCCGGCTAATTGGTTGTATTCATTGGGTAAGGCTATGCAAGAGTACCCTGATAGCCCTGTATATGGTTGCCGTGTGGTTAATCACAATGCTTCGCATATAATTCAAAGTACTGATTTGCATTTAGAAAAAGGTGGAGAGGTTGGTTCTGCAGAAGGTGGAAACCGCGGAAAAGAACCCTTATACACGCAACGTTTTACTTTTACCAATATTCAAAACCATTGTTTTGACTATGGCTCTTTTTCTTACATGCGTCCTTGTGTTTCAGTAACTGGATGTTGCCACTTGTTGCGGCGTAAAGCCCTTGATGCCATTGGACATTTTGATGTGCGCTTTTCGCCAAGCCAGTACGACGACCTAGAGCATGATATACGCTATGCCTTGCAGGGTAAATGGCCTGTGTATCAAGGGCATTTGAGTGTTTCGCATGCGCGCAAGTCTGGCAATGAGGCATCAGTTCAGGATTCAGCGATTATGTCGGTATGGGCTAATTTATTTAAACTACAGACAAAATATACAAATGAAGAATTTGCCCAAATTAGACAACAGGAACATGACATGCTTTTAACTGACATAATGGCAAAACAATTTAATCGTCTAGAGGACTAGGGTGATGTATGCCCAAGGCTAAAAGTAGCAATTCTTCAAAAGGTGTTCAAGAGGATGCGGATTTAGAATGTCATTTTGAACAGTTGTGCCTTATTGATATGGTTTGGGATTGCACAAGCAATGAGGTGCTTGTACAAGGTGATGGTTTTGCCAGCCTTGGCTATAGCGCAGCAAAAACACCAAAAACCATGCAAGAATGGTTACAACTGTTACATGCAAAAGACGAAAAACTGACTGAACATATTAACGAAACCATGCTGCAAGGCGATGGTGCAGCAGACTTTATGAAGAAATGTTGTAGAGTTCGTGCGGCATCTGGTGAATATGTCACATTTGTGGGAATGTACCGTGTGACTAATCGCGATGCTTCAGGTAAAGCATTGAATATACATATAACATTATGCAGTGATTTCTTGCGTGCAAAAAACAATACATTACAAGAATTTGTGCCTGGTCATCGTGATGTTTTACAAATAAATTCAGCCATTTCTTGTATGCATAATGAAGAAGGAGAATTGACAGCCCCTGACAAAGAGCGATGTTTATTGCTTAATATTGGCAATGATGGCGTTTGGGAATGGGATGTGAAAAACGATAGGGTTACTTATAGCAAACTCACCATGAATTCTCTAGGCTATGAATTTGAAGAGCTGCCAAAAAGTTTTAAAGATTATATTGCCTTGCTGCACCCTGACGATGCTGCCAGGGCTAAGGTTGGGTATGAAAAAGTTTTCACTTCCAATAGTGCCGGTGTGGATTATTTAGAAAATACCTATAGGATTCGCTCTAAAGAGGGTGAATATAGATGGATTTTATCACGTTCTCAAGTGCTTAAGCGCGGTACCAAAGGCGAAGCTGAAAAGGTTTTTGGCTTTTTCTTAGATGTCACCAATTTGTATAGTATACAAGAAGCGCTTATCCAAATGTCACACTATGACTCTTTGACCAAAGTGTGTAACAGATTTTATTTTGATAAGCGTGTTTCTGAAACAAGTCAATCTGACTATCCCATAAGCATTATTTGTGTGGATATAGATGGGTTAAAACTTACCAATGATAATCTTGGTCACGCTGTGGGTGATAATTTGCTTGTGAATGTGGCAACACTTTTGCGTGAATCTTTGCCGGACTCAGCGCTTATAGGCCGTGTTGGTGGTGATGAATTTACTGTTCTTTTATGTAATTGCGATAAACTTGAAGTGCGCAAAATGGTGAAAGGACTATATGCAGCCATGTATGACTGGAATAAAACTCACCCCGATCCAGTTTTCTTCGCTCTTGGTTCGGCCACAACCATAACGCCGGAGCCTGTGCATAAGCTTATAGTAAAGGCAGATAAGCGCATGCTTACGGCTAAAAAAAGAAATCGTTTTAAGCATCGCGCTATTATTTGTGAATGGATTACTAAGCAAACTGGTACACCTGTAGATCTTATGGATCGCCGTGTTACCATGGGCGGATTCCCAGATGACGAAGATTAATGCATAAAGCAATAAAAAAAGCAGGTTATAAAGCCTGCTTTTTTTGTTTTTATGTATATGTAACAATCTTACTGAGGTACTGTATCAAAATACGCTTCGTTTAATATTTCCACTTGAGCTTTGCTTGAAAGAGCAAGCATAAAGAGTTGGAACATTCTGTCGCGGCGTTGGTTTGTAAGTACGTTTTCAAGGATTTGTTCCATGGTTTTCCAGTCATTATCTTCGGCTTGAATAACATTGCTCACGCGTACTAGGGCAGCACCTTCTTTTCCGTCAACAGTAACAGTATAAACACCTGGTAACCATTCACCCTTGGCTGCGTTGAAGAGCGCAACGGACATGTCGCGTTTTTCTCCAAAAATACCCACAGGGCCGCCCCTGTTTATGAGAGGAATGCTTTCAATGCTCAGGCCATCCGGCGCTGTGTTTTTAAGGGTCTTGCTGGTTTCTCCGGCATTTTTTAAAGCTGTTTCCATGGCGGCTTTGCTTTTGAGTTTCTGTGCAATGTCTGCTTTTACGTCATCATATGCACGAACGGAGGCAGGCACTTTTTCTTTAATTCGAGCTATTACATAGGCATTATCTGTGGTTTGCAAAGAAGAGTCCAAGGGGACGCCTTGGCCTTTTTCGATAATATCGGCAGCAGCTTGCGGCGTAATTTTTAAAAGGCTTTCTAATTCAGCGCTGTTTTTAAGGCCCGTTTCTGCAAGGCTGAGCCCTTGGGCTTTTGCAGCTTCTGCCAAGTCATTACCAAGAATATTGGCTTCTATGAGTGTGTCTACCACTTCTTGAATCTTTGCAAGACCCGCTTCTTCCGCAATATTTATGCGAATTTCTTCGGATACTTCCGCAAGGGGTTTTACTGTAGCAGCTTCTATTTCTTCTACTTTAATAAGGTGCAAGCCAAAGTCGGTGCGCACCGGTTCTGAAATCTGGCCGGCTTGCATGGAGAATACGGCATCGTTGAAAGGGGGTACGGTTTCGCCAATGCCAATCCAATCAAGATCGCCGCCATTGGGGGCAGTGCCGTCGTCTTCTGAATATTTAATGGCAAGTTCGGCAAAATCCATATTTTCATTTAATTGCTTTTGTATTTCGGCCATGGTATTTTGGGCTTTTTGCACGTCTGCTTCGGCGCTTTCTGCCGTTAGGCGCAATAAGATATGGCGTACTTTTGCTCTTGCCTCGGTGGTGAAATTCGCAATATTAGTATCATAATAGGCCTTTATGGCATCGTCAGTAATGCTTTCTGGCTTTCCAAGGTCGCGGGCATGTATGCGCACATAGCTTACATTGCTTTTGGCAGGCAGGGTATAGAGCGCGCGATCGCTTTCATAGGCAGCCTTGATACTGTCTTCGGTGGGGTCGGCCACTTGGGCGGCATCGGCGGCAAAGAAAATGTATTCAACGTCGCGTTTTTCAAAGGTATAATCATAAAAAGCGCGGATCTCAGTGGGCAAGGTAACAGCTGTTGCTGTTAATTCACTACGCAATTTTTCTGCCAGCACTTGGTTGGTGAGGTTTTTTTCAAAAGCGCCGACACTTGGAAATTGAGCTGTGGCAAGGCGAGTATATATTTGCGGATCGAATTTGCCTTGGGCATTGTGAAAAGCTGGGATTTTTTCAATAATTGAGCGCAATTCCAAGGGAGTAACAGCCAAATTAAGGCGCTTTGCCTCTTGCAAAAGCAAAGATTCAAGCACTAATTGCTCCAAAACTTGATTTGGTAATTGCATGCTGTTGATTTCACTTTGTGTAAGTTGTGGATTTTGGCTGCGCACAGATTCATAAGCTTGTCTGTAGCTGCGTTCAAAATCCATGGCGGTAATAAAATCATCGTTCACAGAGGCCACCACAGAGGAAGCGTTTGTATTTTGCATATTGCCAACGCCCCAAAAAACAAAAACAAGAATAATAAGACCAAAAGCCACTTTTACACCCAAGGATTGGGCGCTGTTACGGATAAAATCCAGCATTATACTCTCCAATGCATATAGTATTTTTATGGTAAAAAGCCTGAGAAAAAATTTTCCGCAGGCTGCATAATTACACAATTATTTTACACAAAACTTACTCAATATCAATGCCCATAGATCTGTATTCATTAAGCTTATTGCGCAAGGTGCGCACAGATATGCCCAAAAGATCCGCCGCTTGGGTTCTGTTGCCGGCAGTCATTTCAAGACCTTTCAAAATCATTATGCGCTCCATTTCATGTAAGGGGATAACCGATTGACCAAAAAGTTCAGTGTTTTGCGCACTATCAGTGAGCGTACCTTCTGTAAGCGGAGCATGACTTTGCAAAGATGTAGTATCATCATCTGGCATAGAAATTGTGTTTTCAGCATATTCTGGTTTTGGTTCTTGGTCTTCAAACAAAGGCCAAGA
>CAYJHG010000097.1:0-5871 GCA_964369535.1 uncultured Desulfovibrionaceae bacterium | reverse complement strand
GCTCAAAAATATCATCGTGTACCACGCAAAAAAGGTATAAGAGTAATTGAGGCCACAGTTGTAATGGTAAGTGCGACACCACCAAGCACAGCCAAGCTTGCAGATTCATTAAAAATGGCAATGCCTATACAGACCGCGACGACTGGTTCTAGTGTTCCCAAAATGGCGCTTAAAGTGGAACCAATTCTTGCTATGGCCATGATTAATAAAAGGTTACTTATAAAAGCGGTGGAGAGCGCCAGTGCTATTAAAGATGCTATTTCCGTGCTACTTTTTGGGAGCATAAAGGCATCTCTAAATAGGGCATAAGCAAGTAAAATCATAGAAGAAATGAAAAAATGATAACAAGACAAAACGTCATTGGAAATATTATGTTTTTTAGCTTGTGAAATACATATAATATACATAGCATAAGCCACCGACGCCACCATGATATAAGAAAATCCCTCAAAATTTAACTGAATTTCTGTACTAAAAAAGCCAGACATGGTGGCTATGCCTAGGCATGTGAATAGGCTTAAGATTATTTTATAAAGTTCAATTTTCTCCTTATAAAATAAAAACATAAACAGCATAACAAAAAGAGGATTCGTAAAGAGCAAGGTGGCGGCAATGCCGCTTGGCATAAGCGTTAATGAAGTGAAAAAACCTATGGTAACTGTAGTATTGGATAAAATAATTCCTATCAGACTAGGTAGTTGCTGCTTTGTTATACGCAAACTGTGCTTGCGCCAAATAACCATTCCCAATGAAAAGAAAGCTGCAAAGAAAAGACGATAAAATGCCCCAGATTCAGGACTTATTCCTGCACGGTATAAGGGAATAAAGAAAAAGGGAATTAAGGCGAAGAGAAAGGCCGATAAAAGTGCCTCTCCAATTCCTCGTACTGTCATAGTCATATGCAATCTCAAGCGCCGCTAGGGCGCATTATTTTTTAAGGTTGATGTATTTTATACCTAGTGCGTTTTTCCAACATTGGTAGTGATACTCTAAATAAAATCATTGAGTTAGAAGATGCTTGCTTCTTTAGCTGCTGGGTAGCCTGTCTTTAGCAAATTCGTTGAATGAAGGCAATAGCAATATAGCCTATTGCTATGACTGATTCACTTTTAAAATATAGATAATGCCTTGAGTATTATTGAAAATATTTTCTTATCCTAAAAGTGCTCTGCAAATTAACTGTGCCGTGGCCTTAAATAGTTAAATAAATACGATTACATCGAAAAATTGCCGAAAGAAGCATACAGACTCGCTTTCGGCAATTTTTTGTATTTTTAGAGCGCGTATCTATTATTTGTAATTAGAGATTTCCTTTTCAAATGTATCGAGAACTTCTTTTGCGCGTGGGCCACCGTCCTCTCTGTATATATTGCGAACCGGCACTGCTAATTTTGCAAAGGTGCTTTTCTCTTCAGCTGTCAAATCAATCCAAGTAATACCGTGTTTGATAGCTTTTTCTTTTTCTCTTTGCATGCTTGAATCTAAATCAGCGATGGAAACTTTTTGTGCAAGATAAAAACACTCTTGTATGAGTTTTTGCATGTCTTCTGGTAAACTGTTAAGGAAAGCATTGCTAGTATAAGGCATATATACATAGTAGCTTGCTCTAGCATCGGTATAATAATCGGTAACTTCATAATATTTCATCATATTATTAGCACGGTTAGGTTGCTGTTGACCGTCTACCATTCCCATTTGCAAAGCGGTGTACAATTCAGCAAAAGCAACCGTTGTAGAGTTAGCATTATATGCATCAAAAGAAGCCATTTCAATCTTTGATGATTGCGTTCTCCACTTTACCCCTTTCCAATCTTCGGGGGTGCGAATAATTTTTGAGGTTGTCCACCAATGAGGGCCTTGGTGTAAAATGTCAAAAATCGTTATACCATAGTCTTTTGAAATTTCCTTGAGTAATTTTGTTGTATCTGAATTTCTAAGAAAATCCCATACGTTTTTGATAGAATCTGGCAAGATATAGTGCAAAGAAAACAAGGCAATCTCTGGTACTATCGTTGATAAAGGCCCTTGACTTGTAATGCCAAGTTCAATGGCACCGTTTTGCACAAGTTCACACTGGTCTGCTCCGTCTCCAAGTTGGCTCAAAGTATATATATTAATTTGCACTTGTCCATTGCTACGCTCTTCAATAAGTTTTTTGAAAGCGTGTGCATATATATCCTCATCGCCACCTGCCAATTCTTCGTGAGCGAGCTTCCAAATATATTTTGGCTTTGCTTGTCCCTCTGTTATGTTTGTAAAAGATACCAAGGTAATAATAAAAATACCAAAAACTGCCAAATACGATTTTACCTTAAACATACAATCCTCTTCTTGTTAAATTGTTTAAAAAATATATGCAACTTAGAACAATAGGTTAGGCAAAAACAGCGAAACCTGTGGAAAGACTATCAGTATGCAAGTAATTACTAGCAATAATAATAGATATGGGATTAATCCTGCAATTACAGTTGTAAATTTTAAATCAAATATGGCCACGGCAGTGAAGATATTGCATCCAAAAGGAGGAGAAATGCAACCAACAGCTGATTGTAGAGTAATAAGTATACCAAGATGTATAGGATCAATACCTGCTGCCGTGGTAATAGGGAAAAAGATTGGTGTTAATATTAGCACAACTGGAATACAATCCACAAACATACATGCTACAAAAAAAGATAGTGCAATAATGATGAGAAGCATATGGGGGCCAAATTGAGCACTCGCGACCAATGAGGCAATTTGCTGTGGTATACCAGCAAAGGTTAAAACCCACGAGAACACCTGACCGCCAGCCACTAAAACAAAGACTGTTCCCGTGACCATTCCAGTAGATACCATAAATTGCTTTACATGCCTAAGAGTTATTGATTTATATATAAAATATTCCAAGATAAAGGCATACACTACTGACACTGCAGCAGCCTCGGTGGGGCTAAAAATACCTGAATAAATGCCACCCAATACTATGACAGGAAAACCCAAAGGAAGCAGTGCTTCCTTGAAAGCGTCAATTTTTTCTTGCCAGCTAACATTTCTTTTTTTGACAATGCGTTTGTTGACATTAAATTTTACAAGTAAAATTTCATAGAGGGCAAATACAAGAAACATGAACAATCCAGGCACAACACCGGCAACGAAGATTTTTGCAACAGAGCCGCCTGAAACTAATGAATACATAATCA
The DNA here is from genome assembly GCA_964369535.1 of uncultured Desulfovibrionaceae bacterium. Lineage (GTDB taxonomy): Bacteria > Desulfobacterota > Desulfovibrionia > Desulfovibrionales > Desulfovibrionaceae > CAYJAD01. Next base: position 2,689 of record CAYJHG010000097.1, on the reverse strand, counting down.
TAACAACGCTTGGTGGTATTAATAGAGCAATGTTTGCAGAATTCATGAGTAAGGCAACAGCATGGTGCTCCTTATATCCTGCAGTTACTAACTCTTTAAACATAGGACGCCCAATGGCAACAAATGTCGCTTGGGTTGAGCCAGAAATCGCACCAAAAATTGTACATGCAGCAGAAGAGGTGACCGCAAGCCCTCCTGGCAGATGACCTACAAATGCACGACAAAGCCGCAATAAGCGCTTTGCACATTCGCCAGCACACATAATTTCAGCAGCTAAAATAAACATGGGGATAGCCAAAAGTACATATACAGAAAGGCCGGTAACCATTTGCTGCATAACAATCACTGGGTCAAGCGCTGGAAAGAATAAGAATAAGGCAACCATTGCCGCAAGAAGCATACCTATAAGCATAGGTATTTCTAAAAATAATGAAAGAAACATCACTCCTAAAAGAATGCCAATTAACATGTCTTATCCTCCCCCATGCGGCACTCACTGCCAATCCATATATCGGCTTTTGAAGTGATATTTTTTCTGTCAGCTATATTTAAAAATAGCACAATAAAATATTGAACACCGGTTAAAATTAAGCCTAAGCATACCGGAATCCACACTATCCAGCGAGGCCAGTGAAGAGTCATGAATGTTCTGCCAGAAGCCATCACTTTAAGCATATATTCTCCGCACATTAAGCCAAAAGCAATGAATGCTATCCCGGCCAATAAGCATGTAAAGTAGTTTAAAATTTTTGTGAAACGTACAGAGCATAATTCAGATAAAAAAACCATCCTGATGTGTTTACTTTGTCTAACAGCATAAGGTGAGCCGATATATGCAGCTGCAATAAGCATCATACTCCCAAGTTCTTCACTAAATGCCAGCGATTCATTGAAGATAAAACGCATAACTACTCCGCTGACAAGTAAAAAAGTCATTGTGCCTATTGTGGCTACAAGTAAAAATTCTTCAACTTTCTTGCAGTAACTATTGAGGATAAGAATTTTGTTTTTCATTTTACTCTCTACGTTTAATGTTGAACATAATAGTTCGTCGTTTGATGGAAAACTAACTTGTTTTTATTGTAATGCAACAAGCATCGTCTCCATTCGTAAGGCATGATTCAAGCGTCACTTCATAAGAACTATCTATTTCTTTTATAATACTAGAATAGCAACGATTACAGTATTGAGTTTTCAATTCATTGTTTTTCCCATTGCTAATCCAGTTCCATGTCTCTCTAATTGGGCAATAAGGAATTGTCATTGTAAGCTTATTTTCTTTTTCTTCAATATCACAATTAAAAGTTTCAAGATACTCTTGGTCAAACATTTTTAAGATATTAAGTGGCGTTATGGGGGTTTTGTTTTCTTCTAAATGTGCTTTAATGTCTTGACCGCGTCGCATAAACCATGTGGTGAGAATTGTCTCAAATAAAGCTTCAGCCCTTTCAGGGAACATTTCATATATTACTTCTCGTAAAAAATAGACGCGACCAGTTGTAATACGGGATTTTCTGCGTAAACCTGAGCGCAAAGTTTGTTCTGTACTACTCATATCCCAATCTAATAATACATCTTCCCCTTCGTAATGCTCTATTGTTGCAGGAACTTGTGCATCAGCTGCCAGTACAAAGTTAAAGTTACACCTGCCATCATTTTTCATAATACATTCCGGAATAACAACAACGGCATCAGGGTGATATCCTCTCACAAATTGTATATGAAACTCATCACACATAAAATGTCCGCCAAGCCAAAAATCATTATCCATCCAAAGGGCTGATTGTGGACAAGCATCTTTTACGTTGGGCACAACCATCTTAACATTACAAGGATTCCAGTGCCCATTTTCCCATTCTTTTTGCACTTCTTCATTCATGGCAGCCGCACTGTCCCAAAATTTAACCAAGTTTTCACAGTTTATTTCTTTACCCATGGCCATATGCCCTTTACGTAACTGATTGCCTCGCCAAATACCCCATGTTCTAAGCCATTGACGTATAGCCATTTCACCTTTTAAACCAAATTCTTGCTGCAAAAGACGTGATGCCTCCATGAAAAGCCAACCGGATGCACGGATTGTACGTAAAATAACCCTTGATTTTTCTTCTTTTTCCATTTGATATTTCATAATTTTCTCCAATTAACATGTTTTTTGCGTTGCATTTATAAATTCACGAAAAATTTTTTTACTATGAGACCATTGAGAATTCATTTCCGGATGCCATTGAACGCCCAATGCAAACTTTTTACTTTTGTGCGCAATGGACTCTATAACACCATCAGGTGAATATGCTTGGACTACAAATTCATCCGGAATTTTTTTCACAGACTGATGATGAAAAGAGTTTACATGAATTTTTTCGGTTTCCAATATATCATACAATAAACTTTTTGGTTCAATGTTAACATAATGCGAAGGGTCAGTTTTGGCATAGGACAATAAAGAATGCAGTTTGTAACCATCTTCTGGCAAATGCTGAAAAAGACTCCCCCCTCTCGCCGCTGCAAGAATTTGTATGCCTCGGCAAATGCCAAGGTAAGGCTTGTCTGTATTGTCTAGTACATAATTTGTAATGAAGACATCTTGCGTATCACGCAAATTTGAAATACTTCCTACTTGAGCATGACACCATTCATTATATAGCTGAGGGTCTATATCATTTCCACCGCTAACGATTACTCCGTC
>CAYJHG010000096.1:0-5961 GCA_964369535.1 uncultured Desulfovibrionaceae bacterium | reverse complement strand
GTGTCTTCATATAAATCAAGCACCGGGCCTAAATCATTGAAGCGTAATACACCGCCGGCACCGCTTATGGCCCATGAGGTGTACATATCTATATCATTATAGACAAAGGGCGAATTAAAATAAAATGTGGGGCTTAAAGCGTAATCACCTGCAATGCCTACAAGATCGCGCAGAGAGCTTGGGCCAAGCAGGGGTAAGACGAGATAAAAGCCTTCTCCAAAGCCCCATGTGCCAAGGGTTTGCCCAAAGTCTTCACCGGTGGGATCAACGGGCACTACGGTTTTTTTATCTTTGGCAACGTCGATAAATCCGGCCATGCCCACGGTGGAGTTAATCATAAAACGCCCAAATTCCACACCGGCAGCTAAGAATTTGCCTTGCAAGAGTGAGTTTACAAAGCGCACAGGAAACATGAGATTATTTAAGAAATTGGACATCCCGCTTTGTACGTCGTCGGGCACCACAAAATCGTAGGCACGGTACAAGGGTCTAAATACATATAAATAGCTGATATCGTTAAAACCAAACCAAAAGCGGTTCCAAGGTTCCAAGGGATCGGCGATAGTTTGTAAGGGTGCATCGCTATAGCTGTCTAAGGAGTCGTCAAAATAGGCTTCGGCCGCTTTTTCCGGCATGCGCAAAGCATCATTTTGTTGTTTTTGATTTTCAAGACGTTTAACAGCTTCTGATTCTTGAAGGCGGCCTTTTTCATAACCGGATTCTGCAGCCTCGCGAGCTATGGTTGCGGCAAAACATGGAACATGAGCCACGAGCACAAAAATGCTACAAAAAAGAAATGTGCTTACATATTTTTTATAAGCCTTCATTGTTTTCTACCTCAAGTGCATCGGCGCGTTCTTGAACGCGACGAGTCAGTTCTTGGGGGCTATCGTTGGCCAAAATGGAGCTGAATTGACTACGGTAATTTTGTACAAGGCTGATATTTTCTATAATAACATCATAGACGCGCCATGTACCATTTTTTGGTAACATACGATAAGCCACCGGTATGGATTGTCCACTTTTGAGCACCACAACGGTGCGAATTTCATAGCGTGTTTTTTTAGCATCGGACACTTCGCCCACATAGGAAAACTTTTCTCCATTATACCCGTCTACACGGCTTAAATATGTGGCAAATAAAAGTTCTGCAAAGGCTTCGCTAAAGTCTTTTTTTTCTGAATCATTGAATGTACGCCAACGTGGCCCTGCAGTGCGCATGGCAAATTCATCAAAATCAAATATGGTGTACACTTCTTTTTTTATTTGTTCGTTCAAATTCGTTCGAGCAACTTTATTTTTATTATATTCAGGGTTTTTAATAAAATCTAAAATTTTTACCACAGAAGTTTTTAAGGCAGCGTGAGGTGGGCTTATTTGCTCTGCCAAAGCATGCGAAGCAAAACTTACACAAAGTGCGCACACAGCACACACAATATACAAAGAAAAACGACGCATTACACTCCTCCAAAAGCAAATTTGCTCAACAAAGATTCTAAGTCCACAGCAGACACTGTTTCCATAATAACATCACCATCGCTCAATAGGGTTTCCGAGCCACCGGGTGCCAAATTTATATACTTATCGCCAATAAGCCCACTGGTTTTTACCGAAGCTATAGTATCTTCACTCAGTTCTAAGGGCATGGTAAAGCCCAAAGTGACCACGGCTTGTGCTGTTTTTGGATCAAGTGTGATATTTTTGACCCTTCCCACCTGCACTCCTGCTAATTCTATGCCAGCGCCCACACGTAAGCCCGACACAGAAGTAAAATGTGCCGAAAGCTCAAAACCGCGTGAACCAAAAGTTTCCATGCGCCCAAGCTTCACAGTCATATAAGCTGTGCACAAAAGCCCCAAAAGCACAAAAATACCAACAGCAATGTCTCGTGATGTGTTCATCGTCAAATCCTAAATATAGGTTATTACATTTTTGTCCAAAGTTCAAGTGCTTTACGCACACTTTCGTCCTGTTCTTCAAAATTATTTTGGGCAAAAGGCTCTGCCTTACGCGCCAGAAAATTTTGTAGATAAGTATCCGTACTTTTTTCTAAAGCATCTAAAGAGCCAGAAAAAACCGCTGTGCCTTCGTGTAGCACAAGCACATGATCTGCAATGCGCCTTAGGCTTGCCAGGTCGTGACTCACCACAACAATGGTCATATAAGGAAAAGCCTTGTGCATGTGCAAAAGTAGCTCATCCATTTGGGCAGCCGTTATGGGATCAAGACCAGAAGTGGGTTCATCGCAAAAAAGCAAAGGCGGCTCGGCAATGATGGCTCTGGCAAGGCTGGCTCTTTTGCGCATACCGCCGGAAAGTTGTCCCGGAAATATTTTCCCTACATCTTGCAAGCCCACTAAGCTTAAAGAGCGTAAAGCGGCTTTTTGACATTGTTCGCGCTTGAGCTTTGTATGTTCATACAAAGGCAAGGCCACATTATCCATTACATTCAAAGCACCAAGCAAGGCTCCGTCTTGAAACAACATGCCCATGCTTTTGCGCATGCGCATAAATTCTTTGGAAGGCAGGGCGAAAAAATCTTGTTCGCCAATAAAAATCTTGCCTTCTATGGGACGAGAAAGCCCCACAATATGCCGCAGCAATGTGGATTTTCCACTGCCAGAACCACCCAAAATTACGGAGATTTTACCTTCCGGCAATGTGGCATTTACTTGGCGCAACACGGCTTTATTTCCATAGCCTACGCTGCAATTTTCAAATCGTATTGTATAGCCCATATATTTTATCCTAAATACACCTACTACAATAATAGTGACGTAAGCACATAATCAGCCACCAATATAAGGCTACAAGCTAAAACCACAGCCGATGTTGTGGCATTACCCACTGCGGCAGGCCCCACACTGTCGCGCCGCATGTGGGTATAAAACCCCTGATGGCAGCACACGGTAATCACCACAATGGAAAAAGTCAGCGCTTTTAAAAAACCGCCATTAACATCCATTAAAGTTACAGAACTTTCTATGCCGTGAAAGTACGCTCCTTCATTAATTCCAAGCATAAGAACACCGGTAAGGTAACCGCCAAAAATACCAATGGTATTAAAAACAGCCGTTAGCAATGGAAAAGCAAGAAGCCCTGCCAAAAGGCGCGGCGTTGCCAAATAACCTATAGGGTGAATGCCCATAACTTCAAGGGCGTCGATTTGATCTGAAATACGCATGACCCCAATTTCTGCGGTCATGGCAGAACCGGCTCTGCCTGTGAGCATAATGGCCGTGAGCACAGGCCCAAGCTCACGGATGAGCGTTAAGGCCACAGCTGCGCCAAGCATACCCGTAGAGCCAAATGTGACCAAGGTATAATATCCCTGCAAACCAAGCACCATGCCGCAAAATATGCCGATGAGCATGATCAAAAAAAGGGATTTTGCCCCAATAATATGTAATTGCTGCCATGTTTTTAAGAAAAGATGTGCTGTATGAGGAATGCGAGCCACACTGGTGCATAAAAAGAGCATGGTGCTGCCCATATGCGCCAACATATGTAATGTACCACGCCCTAAAAGGCTTAAAAATGATTGTAAAGAGGTCAACATCTATTGCACAGCCTTCTTACCTTTTTGCATGGGCTCACCAAGCTTTAAGCTTAACATGTGCTTGCGCAAAGCTTGAGCTTGAGCTTCATTACCGCGCAAAAGCACCAATACTCTAAAAAATTTACCGCTTTTTTCCATGCGTGTGCGATAGTTTTCCCCTTCCAAACGCTCGCGCAACCTGTCCACAGAGTCAGCACTGGTAAAAGTGGCCACCTGAAAAACATAATCATACACCTGCTGGGCTTTGGCAACGTCTAGAGCTGCTTGAACGGGATCACTTTGAGGTTTTTCAATTTGAGCAGAGGGCTGAACGGGAGGCTTAACAGGAACTTGGGCAGGAACTTGGGCAGGAACTTGGGCAGGAGCTTGGGCAGGAGCTGGAACCGACGCCGGAGCTTGCTGCACAGGAACAGTGGGAGCAAAACCCATTTGCGGCTGAGTAGCTTGCATGGGAGTTGTGTCCACAGCCGCTTTCACATTTTCTTGACCCGGTTTTGTTTTCAATTCACGCGCATAGTTTAAATCTTCTGCGGGCATGATTTTTTGGCTTTCGTCGCTTGCATTAGAGTCAGTCGATGCTTCTTGCCCGCTTTCTGTTCCTTCCATACTCAAAGAGCCATTGGCGCCTTGTTCATCCACAGTATCTTGACCAGAAGCATATTGATCAGAGGGTAATAGTGTGGTTAGTGGTGCCATATGGCTTTCGGGGTTTTCACCCCGCCCTACCATGACTCCAAGCATAAAGGCCATGAAAATGCCTCCCAAAAGCACCACGCACACGGTGGTTACCGAAGAAAAACTCAAAGTAAAAGTCAAAGCTTTTTTATTGCCTTCTTTAGAGTCTTTTTTATGTTCTTTTGCATGGCCTTTTTTATCATCTTCTTGAGAAGTTGCCATTTGCAAAGGTGCTTTGGATGTGTTTTCTGTCATAATTATTTTCTGTAACAGGCTGATAAATTATTTTAAAAATTCAAATTATTACCTACATGGTCTCTGGTGCACTCACACCTAAAAGCATAAGGCCATTTTGTAGCACGCATTGCACAGCCCGCAGTAAAGCAAGGCGCGCTTTAGTCAATGGCACATTGTCTTCTTGCACAATGGGATTTTTGGCATAATAACTGTGCAAAAGTCCGGCACATTCTGACAGGTAATGCCCTATAAAGTGCGCACCTAAATTGGCGGCTGCAAGCTTCACCACATCTTCAAAACGAGCCACCATGCGCAACAAAGTAATATCATCTTCGCTGTCAAGCAAGGCCAGTATTTCTGCGGAACTTGCGGCATCAAGGCTTATGCCTTTTTCTAAAGCACGACGCTGCACAGCACAAATACGAGCATGGGCATATTGCACATAATACACAGGGTTATCCATGGTGCGTTGTTTTACAAGCTCAAGGTCAAAGTCAAGGGGGCTGTCGCTTTTGCGTGAAAGAAACATAAAACGCGCCGCGTCAACGCCCACTTCTTTCACCACATCGGCCAAAGTTTCAAAGGTTCCGGCACGGGTGGACATGCTCACATTGGTGCCATTTTCTAAAAGATTTACCAATTGGATGAGCACCACATCAAAATCTTCTTGCTTTCGGTCTACGGCAGCAATGGCCGCACGCATGCGGGGAATATAGCCGTGATGATCAGCTCCCCACACATCGATTAAGTAATCAAAACCGCGCTGAAATTTATCGTCGTGATAGGCAATGTCTGAAGCAAAATACGTTAAAGTGCCATCGCTTTTGCGCAAAACCCTGTCTTTATCGTCCCCAAGGTTGGCAGTGGCAAACCACAAAGCGCCGTCTTTTTCATAGCTTAACCCGGCAGCTTTAAGGCTTGCAAATGTCTTTTCAATGGCACCGCGCTGCACCAAAGACTTTTCAGAAAACCAAACATCGTGCCCCACTCTAAATTCTTCTAAATCCGCCTTAATGCCATCCATAATACTTTGCATGGCATATTCATAGCAAATATCTTGAGCTACGGCATCATCTTTTTGCAAAAGATCAGGTTCTTTTTCTAAAAGTTCACGAGCAATATCAATTATATATTCACCGCGATAATATGATTCCGGCCACTCGACATCAAGCTCTTTAAGCTCGCGCATGCGCAACCATACCGAAAGCCCCAAAAGGCGCATTTGCAAGCCTGCGTCATTAATATAATATTCAGTGCTGGTATCATATCCGGCAAAACGCAAAATGCGTGCAAGGCTATCCCCCACGGCCGCACCGCGCCCATGCCCAATATGCAAAGGCCCTGTAGGATTGGCCGAAACATATTCCACAAGGGTTTTCTTGCCTGCACCAAGGTCGCTACTGCCAAACTTTGCCCCAAGCTTTTCCGCTTGGCACACCATATCTTGCCAAAAGGCGGCACTGAATGTCACATTGATAAAACCGGGCCCAG
>CAYJHG010000095.1:0-6063 GCA_964369535.1 uncultured Desulfovibrionaceae bacterium | reverse complement strand
GGTTTTATGTATTTCTTTTTCTTCTTCTGACCATAGTGAATAAGGGTGCTTGGCAAGGGCAGCATTGCGGTAGCGCGCATCATGCGTCACTTCTTGCCCAAGCCAAGGAGGGGGTATAAAGTCTTCATTTTCGTGGTTAAGTTCTACTTCTGCCACAATAAGTCCTGTGTTTTCGGCCTGAAAGACGTCTATTTCCCAAATGTGATTTCCTAAGGGGATTTTGTATCTATGTTTGTAAATTAATGGTTTAAAAGCCATGGTTTCTAAGATTACTTGAGCATCTTCCAAGGGAATGGCGTATTCAAATTCTTTGCGCCCAAGGCCTTTTTTGGGACCCTTAATGGTTATGCACGCTTTTTCACCTTCGGTGCGAATGCGCGCGAAATACGTTGGGGTAGAGTGTATATAGCCTTGACAATAGGCAACACCCTTAGCCTCACGGCGCCAAGACATGTCTTTGACCAAGAATTTTCTTTCAATTTCTGTATGCATTGTTCACAACCTGCCTAATAGCTCGTTGAAAAAGTCGTTTTGAACAAAATAATTTTTTAATATACCAAAATCTTCGTTTTTTTTCAGGCAGTTCAAAAAGTGCCAGATGCAAGGAAAATGGCTTTTTTTGAGGCAGGATAGGGCTCTTATGGCCCATACCACGAAAAAAAAGTCATTTGATCCTCACGTCGCCTAGCGGCTCCTCAGGACAGGCTCTACAGATGGTGCTTTTTCAACTGACCGCATAACGCTTGGTGCTACGTCCTGTAGCACACAAGCTATCGCAAGCGTCGTCTGCGCATGAAGTAAATTCATGCTTGCCTTTGGCTTGCTCCGCTGCCTAAAAAGAGGTGCCAATTTGCTCCATGCATATTAGGCGTTTACGAGTAAGTCTTGCTTCTATATATAAGGAAATAGCGGCAATGGCTTCATCGCAAATACTAAAAATGGGTATGCCCGTTTGCATAAGTCTTTTGCGGTAGGGGTCAAAAATGGGGCCTCCATCCACAATGCCTATGAGTGGCTTATTATGCTTATTGGCTACTTCTTGCATAAGTGCCACCATGCCATGCGGAGCGTGCAAATCAAATTCATCGATACCATAATCAAGGCTGTGTATGGAAGGCCCCATGGGGCCAAAGCTGATGATGAGGGCGTCGATGTTTTTGTCTGTGAGTAAAATATCGGCAATGCGTGCGTGTAGAGCGTCGTTGGCGACGGGGGTTAAATCTATGGGATTTTGAATTGTTACAAGGTTTTCAAGCTTAAATTCTTGTAAAGCTTCTTTAATTCTACCCTGAGTTTTGGGGCAAAATGCGCCAAGGTTCATGCTGTATTCATCTGATTGGATAGAATCAGCCATGCCCACCACTTCAAAACCTGCTGCACTGCAAGCGGCAAGGCGTCTGCCATTAACGTCTTTGTCGTGCAGATGTTCGGCTAAAAGGAGGACATTTTGGAATTCGGTAAATGTGCGCGTGACAATGGCCCCTGCTTCACGCACGCAACTGTCGCATACCATATAATCCCCTGCCATGGAAGCTGTGTGCCCACTGGTGGCGCATTTGCCTTCGGGGGTGCGGCCTGCCTTATAAAAAACCACCACCTTGCCGGCAGCAACAGCTTTGCGTACAGAGCGCACAAAGTATAAGCCGTCATAATCGTTAAAGCCTTCTGCATACACGGCAATAACATCAACAGCGTCGTGTTCACTGAAATAATCCATCATATCCCCAAGGGTTAAGTCGGATTGATTGCCCATGGAAAGCATATAGGCCGGAGAAAGCTCTGGTCTTTGGCTTAAGCGGTGCAACATAAAGGCGCCACTTTGACTGATAAGAGCAGCACGGTGCACTTTGCGCGAGGGCACATGGGGAAATTTAATTCTTGGCACAAACCATGTGTCATAACAACCAGGTCTTGATATGGCACCAAGGCTGTTAGCTCCTAAGAAAACAGGGCCGCCGTCTTCTTGTAAGTGGCCATCGCTTATGGCGCTTTCCACAGCTTCGGCTCTTTCTGTGCTGCCTTCTGTTTCACCCATGCCGCCGGCAATGAGCAAGACACTTTCTGCACTTTTTTGTTCAATGCATGTGTTTACAAGGTCGGGCACTTGTTCAGCTCCCACAGCCATCACCAATAAATCTAAGGGATTTTTTAGTTCTTGCAGACTGGTTAGGCAGGGGATGCCTTCTATATCACGTTCTTTTTCATGAAAAAGAGTGATATTTTCTTTGGGAAATCCTGTTGCCAATACATTGTCGAGCATGGTGCGCCCAAAATTTTGTCTTTTGGCAGAAACACCCATAATGCCGATACTTTTGGGGTGTAATAGATTATGGATTTTATGTATGGGACGTGCAGGTTTTTGGTCTTTAGGCAAGGAAAATTTGCATAAACCGTCTAAAGGCACCATGTTGAAGTCGGTGAAGGCAAAGGGATTTATTTCTAATTCATCTATAACAAAGGGGGCATGGGGGTTTTCCGGAGAAAAATAACGCCCAAGGGCAATAAACGATGCAAAACATTCCATAAGTTGTTCATCGCTGATGATGCGCTTTTGTCCACGGGTGTGACCTGCAAGTTTGCTATATGAAATGGTTTTACGGAAAAGATTAAAAAAAGCTTCCTCATCTACCATTTCAACTGAGGCCGCTACTATAGCTTGCCCTTTGCGAAAACGCATGGCATAGAGTTCTGCGTCGGTGCCGCCAAGGCCAGCGCTGAATATGGTGCCAAATTCTCGTGTATGACGTAAGCCCACTATGAGCTCATTGCCAAAAGCTGTGGAATCAACGTGAATAAATTGGGTAAGCATGATGCCGCGTAAGTCGCTTAAGATGGCGTCTTCAAGGTCTTGCCCGTATAGGCCTGCATAGGCCGGTGGCGCATATTCCGGGCGGCGTTCAATCAAGGCCGCGTAATTTTCTGGCACTTCATAAAACATGCGCCGCACCGAAGAGCGCACTTTTTCGGCAACCCTTGGCACAATGCGCACGCCACGCGCTTCGGTTTTGTGCATAATGGTGGGCGATACGATTTTAAGGACAATATTTTCGCCGGGAAACTTTGCTAAATCTTCTTCTGTGGGTGGGGCATCGCGAGTGAAAAGTTGTGTTATGGGTGAAGTTTCGTTGCCGGAAAGAGATAGAATTTTGTAGACTTCGTATTCAAAAAGGTAATCTCGACCTTGGTTTTGTGCGTGGGAAAAAATGTGCGTAATTTGAGGAAAATCGATGGTAAGCTGCATGGTGTCCTCGTAGATTTTGTTATTTATATAATAGAAAAAAATTTATGTTTAGTATGCTAAAATCATGGTAGCGCATGTGGCCAAATATTGCAAATAAAGTTTAGATGCCTATTATATAGTTATAGGTAAGATATATTACAGTCCGCATTTATGGGGGAGATTATGACAGAACCTAGCACTTCTGCCCGTCCTTTTCCGCGTACCTTGTACGTGTCGCATTGGTTTCCTTTGTCTTCAGAAACATATGTGTTCCACGAGGTAGACGCTTTATTTAAAAGACACGCACCTGTTTCGGTGATTTCTTTGTATGGCAAAAAAGAAAAAAACTTAAGCCAAGAAATTCGTGATACCAATATACCCATAGAGCGCTTTGGTATATTGAATACGGGCCGTATTTTACGGGCTGTGTGGCGCAAGTTTCGTAAAGATCCTGAAAAAACAAAATATATTATGCGTACACTTTTGTGGCGACGTTGGCGCGATGTGGAAATGCGTTTAGAAAATGCTTGGGCTGCCTTAAGTGGCTTTTACTTGGCAGAGCGCTGCAAAGAGCTTGAAATAGAGCATATACATTCTGCTTGGGCCAATGGGCCTGCCACGGCGGCTTGGGTTGCTTACAAACTTGAAAACATACCTTTTTCTTTTACGGCAAGAGCCCACGATGTGCGCCCACCCGACGGTTTTTTACAAGAAAAGCTCGAAGATTGCGCCTTTGCGCGGGCAGATTCTCTTTTTAATATGCCTTATATGGAAGCCTTTTTGCCCGAAGAAAAGCAATATAAATTGCATTTGGTATATAATGTGACGACATTGCCCACATTGGGGCAAGCTCTTGTGCCTATGCAAGCGCCGTACAAGCTTATAGCCATAGGTAACCTTATAGAAACAAAAGGCTTCCATTATTTAATAGATGCTGTACAATTGCTTGTAAAAGACGGCATAGAAGTGGAGCTTTCCATAGCAGGCACAGGCCCTTGGATGAAAAAACTTACAGCGCGCATAGCACAACATGGCTTAGAGTCGCATGTGCATATGCTAGGCTTTGTGCAACCCAATATTTTGTCACGCAAAATTATGGAAAGTGACATACTTGTCATGCCAAGTGTTATTAAAAGAAGCGTTGACCGTTCAGACGGTTTGCCCACAGTGGTTATTGAAGCCATGTGCCACGGTTTACCCGTGGTGGCCACAGATGTGGCCAGCATGAGAGATGTGGTTAAAGACGGTAAGACGGGGTATTTGGTGCCGGAGCGAGATGCCAAAGCCTTGGCTGTGGCCGTATTCAATATGCTGGACGACAGGGCAAGAGCTTTGCAAATGGCTAAAAATGCCAAAGATTTGGTGGCAAATATGTTTGACAGTGAAACTAACATACAATACATGAGCGAGCTTTTTTGTAAATACACGCCCATGCAGAAAAAATAAAAGGTAATACATGTCTTTTACCAGAAAAAAGCAGAGTTTTTTAAAGTCTTGGTGGGATTCTTTTGCCTTGGGAACGCGCAGCTCCATGCACATACATTCGCGTTCACATGCCACAAAAATATTTAAGAAAACTATTACCAAGAAAAATATTCTCTACAGCATAAAATCCGGTCTCGCGGCCAGTTTGGCTTATATCTGCGCGGAGCTTATGCATATGGAATTCAGCTTTTGGGCGCCACTTTCCACACTTATGGTCATGCAAATGCATACTTCTGCCTCGCTTGAAGTGGGCTTGGTACGCTTTTTTGGCACCTTTGTGGGAGCCTTGTTTGGGCTTATTGTTTCTTTGCTTTTACCGCACAGCATTGAAGGTAGGGTCATTGGCTTGTGTATTGTAGTACCCTTGAGCATATTTTTAGAGCGCTTTGATGAGCGCTTTCAAATGACAGGGGTGACGGCAGTGCTGGTGCTTTTGCTTGGGCATACGCTAGACAGCGGTGCCATTATGTTTGCCCTGCACAGAGTGGTAGAAATGGGTATAGGTATTGTATGTGCTTTGATTGTTTCGTTATTTTTGTGGCCAACTTCTGCCGCGGCCGAGGTGCAAGCCGCAGTGCACGGGCAATTTGTGCAAACGGCCCACCATATAGAAAAGATGACAGTAGCATTTTTAGAAGGGCAGCAAAGCCTTTCGCCCTTGGTCTTGGAAGATTTTTTCAGGGAAATTGGGGATAATTCACAAAGGTTTTACCGCGTTAGAAAATATGAACTGGCGCATATTTATCGTGAATATTCTTTGCTTGCGCACCATATTCGGCTCATGATTGAGCTTAAAACGTATTTGTCGGCCATGATGGACTGCCTTGACTTGGTGCGACAAAGCAAGGTGGATGCGGAAACTACCCAAATTATAACAGATTTAGCCCATGAAACAGCTAAGACTTTGCGTTGGTTTGCTGACCCTGCCAAGGGAGTGAGTCCAAAACCTTTGTTGCCGCTTATTTTGGCAGAAGATGTGCATTTTGCCACAGCTCGAGCAGAGGGGCAATTTCGGCATTATTCCCACGCAGAAGTGGTGCAAATATTTGCCTTTTATAATGGCTTAACCCATGTGGCTCGCGCTGTATCGAATTTACAAGAACGCATGCTGCACGAAAAAATCTGATCAGCAAGTTTTTGCAAAAGTTTAACATGCAAAACTTTGCATGTCATAGGTCAACAAAAATAAACCATTCAAATATGCCTAGAACTACCTGAAACTGTAGTTTTTTAATTACTATGTTTGCAGGCTCTTGGCATCACACTCTTGTAAAATGTTGGGAGACGTTCAGTTCTTTTTTTAAGGACTTTCTTTTTCTTGCATTTCCTTTTCAATATTTTCTTTCCATCGTTGTGCT
>CAYJHG010000094.1:0-6128 GCA_964369535.1 uncultured Desulfovibrionaceae bacterium | reverse complement strand
CTCTTTTTAGCCACGGTGGGGCTTAATGCAGGGCCTGGTTTTGTGCCCATGATAATGGACGGTTCCGGTTTATACTGGATGGGAATAGGCTCAATTATTACCTTCCTTCCCCTTATGGTTACAGCTCTTTTTGCTTGGATTGTGCTCAAGTGCAATTATCCAACTGTGTGCGGACTTCTGGCCGGTAGCATGACCGATCCACCGGCCTTGGCCTTTTCCAGCCAAATTCTTGGCACAGATTCTTCAGCTTCGGTTTATGCCACAGTGTATCCTTTAACCATGATTTTACGCATATTATCCGCGCAATTATTGGTGCTTTTCTTGTTTTATTATACAGGTTGATTTTTTTTGCGGGGGAGGGGAAAACTTTTGCTAGCGCCAAAAAGTTTTCCTCTCCCCCTGCACCCCCTCCCCTTTCAAAACGCGCTTATTGCCCATTCTTAAAGGGAATGTGCTTAACATGTTAATTCGATGTTCCATAAGATTTTATACAAGAATTGTGCAAGGTTTTATGTCATATTAAGCTGACACTCAGCGTAATTAATTACGCAGGGGTTCATGGAGCTTTGGCGCCAGCCAATGCGACCAAAAATCAAGAATAGGCAGAGCTTTCAAGCTAAAAAACAGCGTACTTCGCGACCTTCTTTTTCTGTAAAAAGAGGCTCTTGTAAGCGGCAGATGTCTTCTGCTTTGGGGCAGCGAGGGTGAAATCGGCAGCCTTGTGGTAAGTTAAAAGGTGGGGGCACACTGCCTTCAATGGTGTTAAGCCGTGATTTATGCATGCTTTCCTTGGTGGGGGCGGCATCGAGCAAGCCTTGCGTATACGGGTGTAAGGGCTTGCTGAAAATCTGCGCAACATGGCCGTATTCTACCATTTGCCCGGCATACATAACTCCCATGCGCGTAGCCGTTTGCGCCACAACGCCAAGGTCGTGAGTAATAAGTAATATGGCGCGTTTTTCTTGCAGTGCAAGGTCTTTAAGGAGTTGTAATATTTGCCATTGAATGGTTACATCTAAGGCTGTTGTTGGTTCATCAGCCAAAATAAGCTTGGGATTGCAGGCCAAGGCCATGGCAATGATGACGCGCTGGCGCATGCCGCCGCTCATTTGGTGCGGGTAATCGTTAAAACGTACTTCGGGACTGGGTATACCCACTTGTTCAAATAAGCTTAGGCAGCGAGCTTTGGCTTCTTTGGCAGACATTTTTTTATGCAATATGAGGTGTTCGGTGCATTGTTCGCCCACGCGCAAAACGGGGTTGAGGGCTGTCATGGGTTCTTGAAAAATCATGGCTATATCTTGCCCGCGTATTGTGCGTAACACAGATTCAGTAGAAGAGAGTAATTCTGTATTTTGTAAATATATTTCACCGCTAACACTAGAATTTTCCGGCTGTATTCCAAGAATGGCTTTGGCGGTGAGGCTTTTGCCACAACCTGATTCTCCCACTAAGGAAAAAATTTCTCCGGCGGCTATGGAAAACTGCACATGCGACACCGCTTCATAACTCATTAAATCTGTGTGAAATGTGACGCTTACGTTATTGACAGAAAGTATATTGCTATTCATTTCACTCATGCTTATTTTTCCCAAAACTTTTTCGTTTCTTTTTTAGATGCTTTGAGTTTTTTCTTGGTGCTGGCGCGTTTTTTATCTTCAGTTTTGCTGTTTTCAGCTTTGCCGTATTCAGTTTTGTATGATTTTTCTTTATGTAGGGGCTTAGTAGTGTCAAATTTGGCTCTTGCCAATGGTGTGTGCACTTTGTTTTGTGTAAATTTTGGTGCAGGCACAGTATGTTCAAGGATAAATGCGCCTGATTTGGCATCGGTGCGTGTTTTATCATTTTCGCTTGTATCTTTTAAAGGAACAAGAGCGCCCGAAGGTGTATGTGCGGCATTACCAAGAAGGGCAAGCCCTTGTGCACAGCAGGCATAGCGCGAAAATCCAGGGATATTCGGCACTTGAAAAGGTGCAGAAATAATGCGGGCATTATGGGCATATGTGGGTTCTTTATGGCTTATATGTACAAAAGCAAGGCTTAAAGCATCTTTGCGTAATTTGGCAGAAGCGGAGAGTTCGTTAAGCCAATCTGGGCTGCCCGCAGTGTCAAAGGTAAAATGGCACCAGGTGCGGCTGTCTTCTAAAGGACAAGGGGCATTGTGCGGACAAGGGCTTACAGCATAGAGCATGCAACTTTCTGCTGCGTCGCGTAAGGATACAATGGTTTTGCCGCCAAGGCGTGTGCCCGGTTCAATAAATAGCAAGGAAGCGTCTTTGGTTTGCATATGGGGGCTTAGGCGCTCAAGCACATTGCTTAAGCGTTCATCAAGGCTTTGTCCGGCACGCGGTTTCAGCTCGTTGCATACATTGGCTGCTGTTATAAGCCAAGGTATTCCTTGAAGTTTTTGCATTTCTTGCCCTGTGCTTTCCAATTGAGCTCTGGAAGTTACAATGCGCCAAGGGCTGTCTTTTCCGGCAATTTCTGTAAAAATTTTCTGGCCAATCTGTAAAGGGTGAGGGGAAGCGTCAGTACAAAGCACGGTTAAAGGAATGTCGCGCCAAGCAGGTTTAGCCAGCCATAGGGCAATGGGTAAGGATAAGGGACCGCTGCCCATGTCGGCAAAGATGCGCGGTTTTGCTTCGCCACCTTCTTTAAGGGGCAAAGGAGTGGGGGCGGGTAAATTGAGCCCAAGAAAAAGTCTTGTTAACCGCAAGATATTCCAAGGCAAAAAATACCAAACATAGGCCGCTGTAAAACGTGGGGCGCTCCAATAGGGTTGATGCCCAAGGCCACGTTCGGAAGTTAAGCGCATGGAAAGTTCTTCCACAGCGAAAGGTAATTGGCGTTGGTGCTTTGACTGCATGGGTAAAGCCGCTTGCAAAGCCTTTGGTAAGTGCAAAAGTTTATTTTGCACTTCTTGGGGTAGGGGGGGAAATAGTTTTTGCATAGTGAATTTGTGTTAATATATGTAAGAAAATTGCATGTGTTGCATAAAATTTTCTGTAAAGTGTGTGTCTTGTGTAAGTTCGACCTGTGTACATTGTTTAGCAAAAGAGTGCAAGCTTTGCCTGAGCGCTGGTTTTGTGAGCAAAAGGCTTGCCCCTTCAAGGGCGGTATTGCCAAGTATTTCAACGCGAGTGCTAAAGCCTTCGGGGAGGAAACCAAGCCCTTCAAGGTCAGCACTTTGCACATGAGACCCCATGGCACCGGAAAGAAAAAATTGTTTAATATGCGTAGGCTCTATACGACCGGCTCGCAAAAGACTTTGTAAAGCCAAACTAAAGGCCGCTTTGACTTTAAGTATTTCTTCTACATCTGCTGCACGCAAATAGGGAGCACCATGCGGAGAGTTCAATAATAAATGTGGCCATAGATATAATATTTGCTCGTCATGTAATGTATCAAAATGTGACGCAATTTTTGTATATAAGGGTGTGGGCTTTGCTTCTCCAGTCTTTGGCAATAAAAAGTGCCCTGATTTGTCCAGGCAATGGGCTCGTAAAAGGCAATGTAAAAGCGAAAGATAACCTGTGCCACAAAGCTTCTTGGGTACTTTATTGTGTAGGGTATGCGGAGTAAGACCTTGAGTTCCTAGGGAAACATTATAAACTATGTCATAGTCGCTGTTATGGTTTTCGACATTTTGAATCATATCTCCAAAACTTAGGCCAATGCCTTCCAAAGCAGGCCCCATGGGAACGCTGGCTATAAGAGCTTTTTCGGGACTTAAAGCCAAAATAAATTCACCATTGGTGCCAAGATCTGCTAAAATAAAGGGATATTGTAGGCTTTTATGCTCAAGCAAAGCGGCATAGCCGGCACTGATATCTCCTCCCACAAAGGGAGCCAGCTGTGGCGGAATATAGGTGGATGAAAGTCCGACAATTTCAATATTTTCACCACCCTGCAAGGGTAGGGCATAGGGGGCTTTGGCTAAGCTTGTACAATCTTTTTCTAAAAAAATGGCGGTCATGGCCGTATTGGCTGCCAAGCAAATTTCGTCTATATGCGGCATTTTATGGTCAGTGTGTTGCAAAAAAAATTGGTGCAATATGTTTTGCAATGCTTCTTGCACAAGTTTAGCTAAAATACTTCTTTTTTCAGGATTTATTGCCAAAGCCAAACGTGAAACAACATCGGCTCCGGCACCCATTTGCGGATTAAGGCTTTTGCCTTCAGCCAATGGAGAATTTGTGCCATCTTCATAAAGGGCAAGCACGCGCCAACAAAGAGATGTTGTGCCAAGGTCTATGGCAAGTTTAAGATTTTGTATATTTTTAGTGGGTGAATGTTGCTCTATTGTGGTGTTTATTGGCAAAATATGGGGGGCATAGAGCAAGCTCAATTCCACATTCTCACCAAGAAAATCATATAAATTTTGAATGTTATGTGCACAAGCCAAACGGATTTGCTGTTGTATTTCTTTTGGCTGTAAGATACGTTCTTCTTTGATAGTTACAGGCGGAGCTTTGTGTAAAAAGCGCACCTTACAATGCCCACATCTACCAAGTCCCGAACACAAAGGAGCAGGGGGCACCTTGCCCGAAAGCCACAAGGCCTGCGCCAAGCTTTGCTCAAGAGTGGCTTCTATGGTGATGGGATGCGTATTGCTTTGATGTAGTGTTATGCGCATAATATCTAATAAATATCTTGCTTTAAAGTGATGGTCAATACGTTTTTTTTAGGTTTGTCAAAAATGCCACAATGATATAGGCATAAAAATTGCATTAAATTTTTTGCATAAATGTTTGAAAATTGCACACATATACAGCATTGAAGTATCGTAAAAAATACACTATATATTGGGCACAGGATGATTTTGCTTTGAGCATTATAACAGTCTGATAAAGGGATATTCCATGAATAAAGTCTTAGCACAAGATGAAGTAGACGCTTTGTTGCGCGGCCTTTCCGGCGGTGAGATTGAAAGCGAAAACGATATACCGGATGATGATACGGGCATAGTGCCCTTTGACCTTGCCAATCAAGACCGCATTATTCGCGGGCGTATGCCTGTTTTGGAAATAGTCAATGACAGGTTTGCCCGTCTTTGCACCAATGCCCTTTCCAATGCCATACGCAAAAGAGTTGAACTTAATCCCATATCCATTGATATGGCAAAATTTGGCGAATTTATTCGCTCTCTTCCCGTGCCCACCAGCATTAATATTTTTAAAATGGATCCTTTGCGCGGCAATGCTATTATTGTGGTGGATTCTCGCTTGGTTTTTGCCTTGGTGGAGAATGTTTTTGGTGGCGCAGGCTCGCAGCCTAAAGTAGAAGGGCGTGAATTTACTCGCATTGAACAAGCTGTGGTTGATAAAATCATCAAAATTTCTTTAGAAAGCATGGAGGAGTCTTGGCGCCCTGTGCACGATGTAAAACTTGACCTTGTGCGCTCTGAAATTAATCCGCAATTTGCAGCCATTGTTCCCCCAAGTGATGTGGTAGTTGTTATCACTTTTGAAGTGGAGCTTGATACATCTTTGGGGTCTATGGTTATATGTCTGCCTTATGCCACCATCGAACCCATACGCTCAAAACTCCACGCAAGCTTCCAAACAGAAAGACTGGAAATCGACCACGCTTGGGTATCTCGCCTAAAAGAACGCCTCATGGAAACTCCTGTAGAATGCAAAATCCATTTTGGTAATACTCAAATTACCGGCAATCAACTCTTGCGTATGCAAGTGGGCGATGTGCTTGTGCTTGACACAGACGTAGAAGACCTTTTGCCTTGCACCATAGCCGGAGTTACAAAGTATTACGGCCTTGGGTGTACGGTCAAAGCCACGCGAGGTTTTCAGATAATTAAGGAAATAGAACCGCAATATACTTAAGAAATGCTCAAAAAATGTCATCTGCTCCGGCAACAATAAAATTTGAGACGCCTAGTGTATAAATGGTAGGTAATGTTTTGCTCAAAATTGCTAAGCTCGTATATATTTTATAGGCAGTTCAAAAACGCATTATAAATTTGATGGCATTATAATTATTATAAAATAGCATATTGCATAATTGATGAAAATATTTGTGTGCTTTATGCTATTTAAGATAGTTTTTCATGCATATTACTATCATAATCCACCTTTGAAAAATATAAATATCATCTGAAATATACTGAT
>CAYJHG010000093.1:0-6217 GCA_964369535.1 uncultured Desulfovibrionaceae bacterium | reverse complement strand
GTATTATGTTTTTGAGCCATGCGGCATTGAGTGAGGCCAAAGCACCCACGGGAGTTTTACAAGAGGCAATTGAACGCGGTACTTTACGAGTAGGTATGTCTTCGTTTATTCCTTGGGCCATGCAAGATAAATCTGGAAAATATATTGGATTTGAAGTTGACGTGGCCAGAAAGCTTGCCAAAGATTTTGGCCTTGAATTGGAACTTTTACCCACTCGTTGGTCAGGCATAGTGCCAGCCCTTTTAAGTGGAAAATTTGATCTTATTATTAGCGGATTAAGTGTTACGCCCGAGCGTAGCTTGCGAGTTAATTTTACTATTCCATATGATTACACATACATAGAAGCAGTTGGGCTCAAGGATAAACTTGGCGAGAGATCTACATATGAAGAATATAATATCCCTGAAATTATTGTGGCAGTGCGCACAGGCACCACCGCCGCCACCGCTGCAGCACAAGTTTTGCCCAATGCCACCATGCGTTATTTTGACGAAGAAGCTCCGGCTGTACAAGAAATGATCACAGGTCGTGCACACTTGGTATTTGGTGCATCACCCTTGGGCAGCTTTGAAGTGGTTCGCGATCCACAAAATATTCGACATGCCACCGAAGAAGAATTGTTTCCTCAGCCCATTTCCATGGCCATACGAAAAGGGGATTTTGATTCTTTAAACGCGCTTGATGCGTGGATAAGAACTCAAGAATCCACCGGTTGGCTGAAAGAACGCCGCGCTTATTGGTTTAAGGGGCGTGAATGGGAAAACTTGTTGCAGTAAAAATACACATGTATATTTTTTTAAGGAAGTAAATTGTGCTTTAAATACAGGCTGTACCATATCTAAGATTGTACTGCCTGTTGCAAAAGTCAATTCCAATACATATCTTCACTGTAGCATAATGAGTATTGATTTTGGACAGGCTGTTCAAAAACTATAAGATACGAGGAAGACGAAGTTTTTTACGAAGGCGAGCGTATACAAAAATACGTGACCGTAGTAAAAAACAAGCCCGCTCTAATAGGGGCGACGTAGATTGTAGTTTTTCAACAGCCTGTTAAAATTCTAAATTGCCGGGAGTCCTTGGAAAAGCAATAACGTCTCTGATGTTGGTAATGCCTGTAAGGAGCATGAGCAGGCGTTCAAAGCCAAGACCAAAGCCAGCATGGGGCACACTGCCAAAGCGGCGTAAATCAAGATACCACCAAAAATGTTGGGGATCCAAATTCATTTCTTGAATGCGTCTTTCAAGCACATCTAAACGATCTTCGCGTTGTGACCCACCTATGAGCTCGCCAATGCGCGGTACAAGCACATCCATGGCGGCAACGGTGGTGTTGTCATCATTGAGTCGCATATAGAAGGCTTTAATATCTTTAGGATAATTATACACAGCCACGGGGCGTTTAAAATGTTCTTCTGCGAGATAGCGTTCGTGCTCTGTTTGTAAATCTGTACCAAAGCTCACAGGAAACTCAAAATTCTTGCCACTTTTTTGTAAAATTTCCACAGCTTCGGCATAAGGAATACGCGCAAAAGGTTGTGCTAGCATATTTTTGAGGCGCGCAACTAAGTCTGTGTCTACAAATTTATTAAAAAGATTAATATCTGCAGAGCATTCTGTGAGCATTTTATCCACTACCGTGCAAGTGAGTTCTTCGCCAAGGTCCATATTGTCATTAAGGTCGGCAAAGGCCATTTCCGGTTCAATCATCCAAAACTCTGCAGCATGGCGGGGAGTGTTGGAATTTTCTGCTCTAAAAGTGGGGCCAAAAGTATACACGCGCCCAAGACCCAAGGCCAAGGCTTCAGCTTCCAATTGGCCGGAAACGGTAAGATTGCACTCTTTGCCAAAAAAGTCTTTGCTCAGATCTTTTTCAGCTGCTGGTAAGGTGGTCACGCGAAACATTTCTCCGGCTCCTTCGCAATCAGAGCCAGTAAGCAAAGGGGTGTGCACATGAAAAAAGCCATTGTCACGAAAATATTCATGCACGGCCATGGCTGCTTTAGCGCGTATACGAAACGCTGCGCCGTATTTATTGGTACGCGAGCGCAGATGGGCTATGGTGCGCAAAAATTCGTCTGAATGGCGTTTTTTTTGGAGAGGAAAGTCTTCTTGGTCGGCAAGTCCATAAATTTCCATGTGTTTGGCGTGAATTTCAAAGTTTTGTCCTTTGCCTAGCGAAGGCACAAGGCTGCCTTCAACGCGCAAGGCTGCACCGGTATTTGCTTCACCCATTTGGGTATAGGCGGCTGTGCCTTCATCCACAATACATTGGATATTGGCAAGGCAAGAACCATCATTTATTTCTAAAAAACTAAAGCTTTTAGAGTCTCTTCGGGTGCGAACCCAGCCACAAATGGTTATATTTTCCATTTCTTGTGTAGCCTCTAAAACTTTGCTTATGAGCATGCGTTTCATGTATATTACTCCATATTTATATATAGTTAAGTGCTATTTGTTGCCGGATAAGCGCAAACGCATTTGCCTTTCTTCTTCTTTTTTGCGTTCTTTGGCAAGTCTTTCCGCTTCGGCCTTGTTTTTGCGGCGCACTTGTTCTAAGCGTTGGTTTTGCATTTTTTCACGCTGATCTCGGGCTTCTTGTAAGAGTTTGTCGCGCTTTTTTTCAAAAAGAATGGTAGAGCGCAATATGGCCAAGGCAAAGGCAATAACGGTAACGATGCCAAGCAAAACTTTTTGCACTTCCCATTGCTGTGAAGCTAAAATATTTTTTAGCCAACCAAGAGCCACATAATCACCAAACATAACAATGGCCGGAATACCAAGGAAGCAGAGTAAAAGCCCAACAAGCTCAATCCAACAAAATGTTTTTAGCAGAGTTACGCCAAAAAGTGTTGAATCACGAATTATGCGCAAAATTTTAAGTTTTTGCTTAAGCTTTACTATGAGTTTTTCCACTTCCACAGTGTTTTTTTGCGCTTGTTTAAAAACCTCGGCTTCTTGAAAGTTCGAGGTAAAGGCCCAATTTAAAATGTTTGCAACTTCATTAAAGTTAGCGCTAAAGTCCTTTAAAACTTTGGGGAAAGGAAACCAAGCAGCTTCGTCACGCACGCTTTGTACACTGGCAAGATAGAGTTTATAGCGCTCTAAGAGTTCGTCTATTTGCCTTTGAATATATTCTTCCATGCGCTTTTCGTATTGTGAACGTTGACTTGCCAGCAGTAAGTATGCCATGTAATTATCAATTTCTGCAAGGTGCTTTAGCTCGTTCAGGCCTTGGTTTAGAATGTGAAAATTGGGATCTGTGTCGGAAAACCAATTAGATATGCGTTGATCCAAAACCATGACATTGGCTTTTTCGCTATTGGCAGTGCTTTCGGCCTCTTTCCAAAGTGGATAAAGGTGCATGAGCACAAGGGCTTGACCCCTTCCCATTTCAGGGTCAATCATGGCTCGATAAAAGTGTATGGGAGAATCTTCCACAAGCTTGGTTAAAGATTGGAGAATTTGTTCACCAAAACCCATTTTTACTTTACATACAATTTTTCGATATTCAATATCGCGCCATTGCGGAATAACGCGCAATACTTGTTCATATTGGCTTATGGCCGTCATGTATTGGCCTTGGATTTCAGATGTTCTTGCTTGCAAATATTCATTATAGGCTTGTAATGCCGGTATGTTGGTAAGGGTTGCCGCGTCTTTAAATGATTGCAAAGCCAAGTCATAATTTTCTAAACCAAGAGCGATAAATCCATACAGGGTGCGTAAGCGCATATCACGCGGGTTGCGCACAACGGCATCATTGACGTTTTTGCCTAGGGGCAATAGGTCTTCGCGTGCCGCATTGCAGAATTTATCAAAAAAATCCCACACAAGGCTGTCGTCGCGTTCAAGTGTTTCCACTTCAAATTTTTTACCAAGGTCGCGCCCCTTGGTAAGCCAAATATGAGGCAGGGCTCTTACTTGCGAAGGCATGTTAATTTCAAAAATTGTTTCTAAAAGTTCTTTGGCATTGTCTTCGGTGCCTAACAATTTTTCATAGCCGTTAATGCCCTTAGCAGAAAGAACTTTTTCTATATTCCTAAAGCTTTCGTTAATGTCATTAAGACTCAAGCCTGTGCTCTCTGGAGTAAGCAGTGGCGCATATTCTTTCAAAGCTTTTGTGGGGCATTCGTGAGGTTTATGTGTATTGATACCACAATGGAAGCAGCAAATGCCCTCATTGCCAAGCAATTGACTGGCCATGAGCACTTGAATGCTTTCAAAACTTGAAGCGGCATTGTCTAAAGAAACCGTGCACCAGCTATCTATGTTGTTTTGATTATCGGAAAAGCGCAAGTCTTGGATAGAAAAACCATCGCCCAGCAAGTATGCCGTTCTATAGCTCATATAGGGAAAATCTGGGCTTAATTTGTCCCATTGCAAGCCCACTTTATTGGGTAAATCTGAATTGAAGTTAAAACCCTTGCGGTCAATGACAACATTAACATGCGGCCAAAATGTTTCGCGATTATTAGTTTTTATGGATTCGCAAAGGCTTAAAATTTCGCGTAGCCATGTGCGCAAGACAAGTAAATTTTCTATAAGAATGATAATAAATTCTTCATGCACAAGGAATTTGAGCTTGTGTTTTTCTAAAATATCGGCAACGGCTTGCTGCATTTGCGGCCATTGTTCTTGGTAGCCTTTATCTAAGGGGTTGCCAAGGGGGCGTAAAAAAGCGTACCATCCTTGTGAAGACGTGTAGGGCAGACGTGTGTCGGCTTCAATACCGTACCAAACAGCTTGGGCAACGCCCTGTTTGGCTTGGGCTTCTACAAAAGTGATACCTGGTAAACCTGTCCCATGCTCTTGGGCTCTTTCGTGTATCCATATTTGTAGGGTATCGTCAGGGTACATTTGCTGGTTTTCCAGCCTGCCTTCTACTTCCAGATGCACTTCTCTTTTGAGTCCAAGGTGAAATCTTGCGGATAAAAGTTGGGCAGAGGCCTCAAGAGAATTGAACTTTGCCCATACAGAAAGGCGGGCAAGAGCTAAAAATACGTCTGTATTAAAGAAAAACCACACAGATTGGTCGCGATCCTCTTTAAGAAACATGCCCCCATAATTTTGTAGGGTTTGGTTCACCACGGGGTCTAGAGTGTCATGCCAGCATATCCAAAGGGCAAAGCCTTGAACAACCATACGTTTTTCTTTAAGCTTTGGCAGTTTTGCAAGTAAGTTTGAAAATAAAGGCATATATCACCTCATACAAAAGGAGCAATAATGGATATTAATAAACACGTTTCAGAAATTAAACAACGTCCTGGTTTTACCGAACATGTGGGCATGTTGCTCATCCATAATGGCGTGGTGCGTGGTTGGTCGCGTAAGGATCGTAAACCTGTGCACGCCGTAACGGTAACACCCGACAGAGTCAAAATGCAGGCCATTTGTCAGGAGTTTGAGCAACGCCCGGGTATTTTTGCCATAGCTTTTGAAGCAGCTGAAGGTGAGTGCCAAGTGGGCGCAGATCTTCTTTCCTTGGTTGTGGCCGGGGATGTACGCGAAAATGTTATTCAAACTTTAACAGAACTATTAAATCGCGTAAAATCCGAAGCGGTTATAAAAGAAGAACATTTCTCCTAAAGTCTGCATGCTTTGACAAATGGTCTTAAAACATCTGCTAAACCAAGGCGTTATATGCGTTTAATGCTATAATGTCTTGGTTTTTTTGTCAAACATTCGACACTTTATTCCGTAGACTCTATGCCTAATAATGCCCATGCAAAATCCTTTCCATTAAATGGACGCAAATCTTCTAATTTTTCACCGAGTCCCACATAAGTTATGGGAATTTGGAATTGCATGGCCACGGCAATGGCCACCCCGCCCTTGGCGGTGCCGTCGAGTTTGCTCAATATAAGTTCGTCTACTCCGGCAGCTTCTTTAAATAATTTGGTTTGCGACAGGGCATTTTGACCGGTTGTTGCGTCTATAACAAGTATGCTGCGGTGGGGGGCGCCGGCATGTTTTTTGCCAATGACATTGCGGATTTTTGTAAGTTCTTCCATAAGATTGGTCTTGGTTTGCAAGCGGCCTGCCGTGTCTATATACACCACATCATACTGGCCTTGTAGGGCTAAATCCATAGCCTCATAGGCAACAGCTGCCGGATCTGCGCCGGCTTCTTTGCGGTGAAAATCTGCGCCAACGCGCGTGGCCCACACTCCCAGTTGTTCGGTGGCCGCTGCTCTAAAGGTATCTGCCGCGG
This sequence comes from uncultured Desulfovibrionaceae bacterium, assembly GCA_964369535.1. GTDB lineage: Bacteria > Desulfobacterota > Desulfovibrionia > Desulfovibrionales > Desulfovibrionaceae > CAYJAD01. The sequence continues at coordinate 3 of CAYJHG010000093.1, read as the reverse complement.
CAA